>JAUWMW010000197.1 GCA_030612965.1 bacterium | reverse complement strand
TGGATAAACTCCATATTGCTGACCGATACTCCGGCCCGCCAGGCAATAGCCTGCCCGTCGCCGGTGGCTATCTTGGGGTTGGTGGTGTGGAAATAGACCTGCCCAAGGCCACCGGTTGCCAGCATGGTGACAGACGCCAGGAACATTTCAAAACTGCGGGTTGGCGCCGAGAAAACAAACGCTCCGGCACAGACACTTTGTCCGCCTTCGGAGTATTTGATCAAGTCCAGCACCATGTGATCACGGAAAATATCGATAGTACCGGCACTGCGACAGGCTCGCAGCAAAGCGCGCTCGATTTCGCGGCCGGTCAGGTCGGCTGCATGCACCACCCGCGGCGCTGAGTGACCGCCCTCACGGCCCAGGTGAAGGTGGTCTTCGCTGCGTGTGAACCGAACGCCCAACTCCATCAATTCCTCGATTACCTTAGGCGCTCCTTCGACAATCCGTTCCACCACATCCCGACGGCACAACCCGGCCCCGGCGGTCATCGTGTCCTCGATATGCGCTTCAAACGAATCGGTACCGGCGAGAACGGCGGCAATACCTCCCTGCGCCCGGTTGGTGCTGGTGTCGGTCTCCCCCTTTTTGGTCAGGATCGCTATCTTCGCTTTAGGATCGCGCTGGGCAACCTTTATGGCATAAAACAACCCGGCAATGCCGCTGCCGATCACCAGATAGTCGTAGCGATGTTCCATCAGGTCGAACGCCTTTGCAGGGACAGTTCTTGCATTATATCCCGGATCAGTTTTTCTTCTCCCGGATCAAGGTCAATCGTCTGAGCAAGATAGTATATTTCCCGCCCGAAAGCAAAGTCGCCCAACTTGACCCAATCCTTGCCGGTAGTAAGTATGACATCGGAGTCGTGCTGCTCGGCGGCGGCCTTGATCTGCTTGAGAAGTTGGTCATCGTAGCGCTGATGGTCCGACAGTTCCATAGCCTGGTCGAGATCGGAACAAAGCGCCGTCACCTGTCTGACCAGCGGTCGGAAATTGCCGATCCCGGCAAAGAGCAGCACCGATTTATCCTCAAGATATTTGACCGGCAGGCAACGGTCGCGGCCGATCAATTCCGTATGGACAAACTGGGCGCGGTAGACGTCAGCCTGTGGGCATTGTTGTTTGATCTGTTTCTGCAATTCGCCGGGGTCCTCAGAAAGATTGGCCCGAGTGATCAGAATAATATTAGCGCGCCTCAGGGCCGACTTGGGTTCACGAAGAATGCCCAAGGGGAAAGCCTTCATATAGCGTGCGGGAACGGCGGCGTCGTAGGCCACGATATCCAGATCGCGATGAAGCGAGGTGTGTTGAAAGCCGTCGTCGACAATGATGACATCGACCTGACCGGTCCGGCCGAGCATCACTGCCGCCTGCGACTTGGAGCGGTCGATAGAGAAGTAAGCTCGCGGCAGGAGGTCAGCCAGGTGACGCATCTCATCGCCGGTGACGCGGCTATCCAGATTCTGGATACGATACCCCGGTTCCACGATTGAGCTTTGATCCGAGCGACCGTAGCCGGATGAAACGATCCCGACTCGGACGCCTTCATCCATAAGAAAACGAGCCAGCAGTTCAACGGTGGTTGTCTTTCCACTGCCACCGACTGTGATATTGCCGACTGATATCAAAGGCACGCCCGCCTTCACGATGCCTTCGGTCGAACGACGTTTCAGTGCGAAGGCTGCCCGATATACCAGGGATACCAACCACAGTACGAATGCCGCCAGGGTCCAGAGCGAGAACCTGCGTCGGCGCAATGTTTTCTTCCAGAGTCGTTCAAACATCTCCCAGCATCTCCAGCAGGTATGTTCCGATGCGAGCAGTAGTTGAAACCGTCAAGTCTGTCTCCGCCTTCACTGCAAAACTCAATTGTCCCTTATACACTTGCTCAACGATGGCCGCTAATTGTTCAAGACCGTTAACCTGTCGTCCGTAGTTGTTTTCAACAATGTACGCGCCCGCCTCGCGTACGTTGTCAATATATGGCCCAAACAGTACCGGCGTCTGGCCCCACACCGGCTCCAACAGGTTGTGGCCGCCGATGTCAACCAACGTTCCGCCCACAAAGGCGAAGTCGGCTGCGATGTAAATATCGTTAAGCTGCCCCACACTGTCCACGATGACCAGACCATCACCAGCGTCAGTTTGACTGTCGGAGCCACTATCGTCGGCAACTTTGGTATCGTACCGACGCCAGCGGAGTCCCACCCTGTCGAGTTCAGCCGTTATCTCGCTCACCCTTTCGATGTGGCGGGGAGCAATGATCATGATGAAGTTTCCATTGCGGGCCGACAGAGCGCGGAATAGCTCAATCAGCATCGCTTCTTCACCGGGGCGCGTCGATCCGGCCACAAAGACAAAATCACTTGCCGAGGCTCCGGCCCGGGAACGGACCTCACGTCTCTGATCCTCTGAAAGTTGCCGCAGAGGCGCATCGAACTTCATGTCGCCGGCGACTTCACCGGCGTCGACCTTCAGCCCCAACCGATGGTAGCGATCAGCATCGGAGTCCGTTTTCAAAAACCAGTGATCGTATTTGTTTATCAGATCGCTGAGCATGGATCGAATACGCCGGTATCGGTTGAAAGCGCCTTCCGACATGCGACCGTTGATCTGCACCAGAGGGATTCTGCGACGGGCGGCTTCCGTTATCAGGTTTGGCCAGATTTCCGTTTCGGCAATGACAATAACGCGCGGCTCGATCTGATCCAGCGTGCGACGGATAGCCGGTGGGGCATCGAGCGGGAAGTACGTGAGTGTCACGCTGTCGCCCAACAGATCGGAGGCGGTGCGGAACCCGGCCGAAGTCATAGTGGTGACGTGGATCTTCAGCCCGGCCTGCTGCTTGTGCAGGTAGTCAACCAGATAACTGATCACGCGAATCTCCCCCACCGAAGCGGCGTGTATCCACAGATGCGTCGGGCCGTGACGCTCGATCAGACCAAGCCTCCCCTGCTGCAGACGATCCCCTGAAGCTGCCCTGGTTCGACCGATAAGATAGAACCAGACGTAAACGAGGTATGAAAAACACTTGTAGAGTATCAGCATCGTTGCCGTGACGTTGATCGCTACCGTGAAGTGGGCGGCGGTCTTGCCACGTCCGTTTCCTACAATGCGCCCAACCCTTCGACTGTCCGGAGGATCATCTGCGCCGCTCGCTCCGATGCGCCCGTTCCGCCCAACAGCGAGGGCACCTCGTTGAGTCGGGTACGAATCGCATCGTAGTAACTCTCATCGTTGTACAGCTTCTCCAGTTCAGCCAGCATATTATCCGGTGTCGCCTCCCCTTGAATCAGTTCCGGCACCACTTTATCATTCAGAACAAGGTTCACCAGCGCAATCTTGTCAATCTTTATCAAATGCTTTGCGATCTGATAGGTTACAAACCCGGTTTTGTACAGCACCACCATGGGACGACCTATCACCGCCGTCTCCAAAGTCGCCGTGCCGGAGGCGGTCAGTACCAGACTGCTGTCGTGAACAACCTGGCGCGCGTCGTCATAAGCCACCGTCACATCATCCGCATGTTGCTTTCGAATCAGGGACTCATAGTCATAACTGTCGCGCACTCCCGCAACAACGGCGCGCGTGCTGAATTTCGAGTTGAACCGACACGCCGTTTCGAGCATCGCGGGCAACATCCGCTCAATCTCCTGCCGACGTGAACCGGGCAGCAGGGCCAAGCCTCCGCCGGTCGGCGGTTCGGACGCGATCAGATCAGCCGGAATATCCTCGAGCAGATAGTGGCCGACAAAGTGACTCTCGACGCCGTTCTTTTTGAAGAACTGCTGCTCAAACGGCAGGATCGACAGCATGAGATCGACACATTCTCGGATTAACCCCAACCGTCGGTGTCCCCAGGCCCACACTTGCGGTGAGATGTAGTATACGATGGGAATGCCCAGCGGTCGGACCATCCTGGCCAAACGCAGATTGAACCCGGGGTAATCGACCAGGATGAGGCAGTTGGGGCGGCGCGAGCGGATTTCGTCGGCGCAACGCCGGAGCAGTTTCTGAAAATAGCGAAAATGCCGAGCCACCTCCCAGAACCCCAACACGGCTAAGTCGCCCGGGTCGGCCAGTTGTTCCTGCCCGAGCGCTCGCAAGCGAGAACCGCCCAGGCCGAACAACGATAACTCCGGTACCTTGTTGCGCAGTTCATTGGTCAGCCGGGCGGCGGCGTTGTCTCCGGAGGGGTCTCCGGCTGAGAGGAAAAAGGTGGGTGCTGACATTTGGTGTCAACTCCGCGCCATCATGCGCTCGGCCGACTCGCGACCGATCCGTTGGACTTCCAACGCCACCCGCAACGCTTCCACCCCTTCCTCAAGCGGTACGGCCACGTCGGTGTCGGTTACGATCGCATCGAGAAACCGCTCCAACTCGCAACCGAGCATGTCGGCGCCCTGATCTTGTTTCTTGAGATAGATGACATCCCGACCGGATTTCCCCAACGGCAGTCGCATCCCCTCGGCCGCTTCGTCCCGCTCGGCCAGTCGGTACAGGTCAGCCTGCTTGGCGGCCAGATCGAGTGAGTAGTAACCGGATTTCTGGAAAATCCGCAGCTTGCGCATAGCATGGAGTGAGATGCGCGAGGCGGTCAGGTTGGCGACGGCCCCGTTCTCGAATGTCAATCGCGCGTTGGCGATGTCAGGCAAATCTGAAATCACCGCCACCGCCGAGGCCTGGATGTTCACGATCG
>JAUWMW010000335.1 GCA_030612965.1 bacterium | reverse complement strand
ACGCAAGGTGACGCTCTCACGACGACCGACTGCTTCCGAAGGATCGTACAAGATGCACGGCACTAAATTTGTCGTGTGGGCCGTAAAGGGACCGCCGGAATCGGGATCGACCATTTGTTCGGCGTTCCCATGATCGGCTGTGATGATCGCTACACCGTTTTGCTTCTCTACGGCATCGAGAAGCCGTCCCAGACCGGTGTCGACCGCTTCGACTGCTCTCTTTGCTGCCTCAAAAACCCCGGTGTGGCCGACCATATCGCAGTTGGCATAGTTCAGGACCACTAAGTCGTACTTCCCGGATTCGATTTTTCTCACCGCATTGTCGGTGACCTCAACCGACGACATCTCCGGTTGGAGATCGTAGGTAGCTACCTTGGGCGACGCAATCAGGTCACGATCTTCCCCCTCGACGGGTGTCTCGACACCACCGTTAAAGAAAAAGGTAACGTGAGCATACTTCTCCGTCTCCGCCGTGCGAAGTTGTTTGCGTCCGGTCCGCGCGAGCACGTCGGCCAGGATGTTGTTCAGCCTGTTCGGCTGAAATACCGGTTTGGCCTCGGTCATCTTGACGTCGTAGTTGGTCATGGTCACCAATTCGACGTTAGGGTTGTTGGGGTGATCGTAGCCTTCGTTCTTGTAGCCGAGAAACATTTGAGAAATCTCTCGGACGCGGTCGGAGCGGAAGTTGAAGATGACCGCGAGGTCACCCCCGGACAACCGTCCCGCATCCGCCGAGCCGTTGTCAACTACCAGCGGTACGATGAACTCATCGGTGACGCCGGCGGCGTACGAGGCTTTGATCGCCTCAACCGGATCGGCGAATTTCTGACCCTTGCCGTGAACTATCGCCTGATAGGCTTGCTCGACGCGCTCCCAGCGTTTGTCGCGATCCATAGCATAGTACCGGCCGGAGATCGTGACTACTGTTCCCAATCCGATCTCGTCGAACTTAGCAACCACCTGCGCCATGTAGTGCTGACCTGAATCAGGCGGCGTGTCACGACCGTCCATAAAGGCGTGGAGGTACACGCGTTCAACGTTTCTTTCTTTGGCCATCCCGACCAGGGCATACAGGTGTTCCAGCGACGAGTGTACGCAGCCGTCGGATACCAGTCCGAAAAGATGCATGGCCTTGTTTTCACCGACGACGCGATCCATGGCCGGGCCAAGCACCGGATTGTTGAACAATTTGCCGTCCGTAATGGCTTTATCGATACGCGTGATATCCTGGTAAACAATCCGCCCCGAGCCGAGATTGAGATGCCCCACTTCGCTGTTACCCATCTGACCATCGGGCAACCCCACGGCTCCGCCGGAACATTCGATCGCCGTGTGCGGACATTCCGCCATGAGACGGTCATAGTTGGGGGTGTGGGCGGCGGCGATGGCATTGTCCGGCGCCGGTTCGCGAAGACCAAACCCATCCATTATACAAAGAAGAATCATTGTCTCACTCATCCACCAGCGGCGGTTCAGCCTTCCGTCAGGAGAACCGGTTGGCTTCCCTTGACGATCCGACCGATTCGATAGACCTTCTCTCCCATCTTGCCGATGCGCGCAATAACGGCATCGGCTTCGGCTGCATTGACCACGAGTATATAACCGATCCCCATATTGAAGGTTCGATAAATATCAACCGGATCAATATCCCCTTTTTCCTTCAGGAAATTGAACACGGGCGGCACCGGCCAGGCAGTCTTGTCGATCTTGGCGCACAAGCCATCCGGGATAACGCGATTGAGATTCCCCGGAATCCCGCCGCCGGTGATATGCGCCATGCCGTGGATGTCGAATTCAGACAATAGTGGATGGACGATCGGCGCATAACATCGATGCACTGCCATCAGCGCCTCGACCACCGTGCCGTTCAACTCGGGGAATTTGTCTTCTGGTCTCAAATGGGCGATCTCAAAGACGACCTTTCGCGCCAGGGTGTAACCATTGGTGTGCAGGCCGTTCGACGGCAACCCGAGACAGACATCCCCAGACTTGATCGTCGAACCATCCACGATTTTC
>JAUWMW010000061.1 GCA_030612965.1 bacterium | reverse complement strand
ATGATGGCCGATCTCGACAAGCAACTGAAAAAGAACAACCCGCTTAAGAAGACGCTGGGCGATAAGGAAAAGAAAGAAGCGCTTCTGAAGGCGGCCAACTATTACATAGATCTACTCACGGAATAGACGTCAAAACGAGGTAACGGATAAATGGGCGAAGAAGAAAAACAAGCTCAGCCGCAGCCGGCCGAAGCAGCCGAGGCGAAACCGGCAGCAGAAAAAGTCTCCGATGAGGAATTCGCCTCGATTCTGAGCGATTCCTTCGGGGATTTCAAGAAACTAGCCAATTTGTTGCCGTCGTTCAAGACCGCCGACGGCGACCTGGTCCGGGGGATCGAGTGGCTTGACCCCAAAAAGGATTTCCAGCGCAAGGAGTTCCTCACCAAGAAGGACTTTGCCGTTCAGCGCAAACTTCTGGGTGAGAGACTTAAGCTCTGGGTGCAGTATTTGTCTCAGAGCGATAACTTAGACGAGGTTCGCAAGTCTCTCAGCGAGCAGTCGGCCAAGCTGGAGACCAATCTGGAAAAGAACATGAAGAAGGTGCACCAGGCCAGTCGTGAACTTGAGACGACCTACCGTGGGATTGACAAGTTCTTTGCCAACGCACAGATGGAACCGGACGAGAAAGTCAACGCCTGGTTCGCCAACGTCAGTGCGGAGGAATTGACCGACCCGGACGACAAAGAGAAGTTTGAAGAAGTCTCAAAGGCGGTGGCCGAACTCTACCGCGAGTGGAGCATCAAAGAGTGTTTCTCTATGGCCGTGATACCGGGCTATCTGGGCAGTGTCGAGAATATCGATAACGTGGCTCGGCAGCTGGGACTGCCCAACAAGGTTCACGTCATGACCGACCTGCCCAATTTCGAGAGCTTCGAGGAAGTCATGGAGATGCTCGACGATCCAAACTACGCCAACATGCCGGGAATCGATGACTACAAGCAGTACGTGTCGGTGTTCGCCAACTATCTGCAAGCCCGTAGCGCCAACCAGTATGAGGACGACGACATGTGGATCCCGCCGTCGGCCTCGGTGGCCGGCATGATGTACAAGGGTGACACCACAGCCGGGATGCAGCAGCCATCAGCCGGATTCAAGTACGGCAAGATCGCCGACGCCAAGTACATTCGTTTCAAAGCCAATCAGCCAGACGCCAGCAAGATCAACGAGAAAGGCGTCAACCCGCTGGTCAGTTTTGAGGGTTCGGCGGTGGCTATGGGTGCTGCGACGCTGTTCACCAAGGAGACGTTCAACGTCTACTCTATTCGTCGCACCTATGACTACGTTTACAAAACGCTGCGCAACTACCTGAACAAACAGACCTTTAGTGTAATCGATCAGAAATTCGTCGACGCCATGCGTCGCGACATCGACAAGTTCATGAAGGCTATCTCAGGTGGTGACAACATTCTCCAGGACTACCGCGTGGAGATTTTCGCCGATGAAGAAATGCGCAAGCGACAGGAGATCGATATCAAGGTGGCGCTGAATCCCAAGTACCCGGCGCGGACGTTCAATATTGAGTTCACCGCCTGGAACGAGGACGATGCCACTGCTGTGAAGGACAAATAAGCGCGGCATTGGATATCGATGCTGTGCCGTGAAGTTGAAAACTAAGATAGCTGCAAGTCTATAACAGAACGCTGAGACCAAAAGGAGCCAGCCATGGCAAGAAGACCATTTCTGGAAATTGATGGCGTTAAGTACGACAACGTCTATCAGATCTCGTACGAGCTCTACACCGCTCGCGATGAGACCGGGCGCCCGTCTGACCGCGCCCATGCGGGAACCATCAAAGTGACGATCGAATCCGACCCGGAGGGGAACGTCGATATCGCACGCTGGGCGATGGATTCATCCAAGCCCAACTGGAAATCCGGCAAAGTCACCTTCCACAACCCGGATGACGCCACGATGAAAGAGTTGACCTGGGAAGAGGGTTTCATCACCAAGTTCGTTGAAACCATTCCTCACATCAAGGACCGACCCCAGGATCAGATCTTCCTTTACTTTGAGATTTCATGCCACAAGGTCGTCGTTGGCGACGCCGAGATCGACAACCGCTGGCAGGAATAGGTTTGACAGCAGCGGGCGGGCGGGTTAGAATTCCCGCCCGGCGTTGCTCGCTAAGCCGTGACCATTATACGGTAATAGAGTATGGCCTACGATTTTCGCATCAAGGTTGCTGACAAAGCCGTCGACGCAGAGTTCATTTCCGCGGTCTCCGCTATCAAGTTGGACCAATACGTCGACAGGCACCATGTTCTGAGGCTCGAGCTTCACGGACTGGGCGCGGAACAGGATATGAGCGCCTTCGTCGGGACGAAGGAGTTCTCCGGCTTCCTGGGTGAGACGATTTCATTGAAAATGGAAACGGACGAAATCTGGGAGGAGGCCCGGCCAATAACAGCCATGGAGTTTATCGGGGTGGTTACCGAGGTCAGGCACGAGAACACAGTCGACCTGATAAACGCTATCACCATCACCGCGCACAGCCCCACCATCGCAATGGACGGAGTGCGACGCAATAAGCTGTTTCACGATCAAACGGCTAAAGACATAATAAGCGCCGTTCTCAACAACCATGCCATCACGGTCGGAGGAGTCGAGGCAACCGAAGGAAACCTGCCTTACTGTGTGCAGTACCGCGAAACCGATTTTCAGTTTGTCATGCGTCTGGCTGGACTTAGCGGTCTGTTTGCGTATTACGACGGATCGAAATTCACCGCAGGCAAGGCCCAGACTACCGATAAAGACATTGAACTGGCTTTCGGCCAAATGCTCTTTGAATTCAAAATGGGCCTCGGCACACGCACCGAGAAGTTCGCCTCACAGGCCTATGACTATATTAAGAAAGAAGTGTACGACGGTGAGACGTCGGGCGCGCTGAAGACTTCCCTTTCGGACTTGCCAAAACTGTCGCATGACGGGTCCAAGAATATCTATCCAGACGGCAGCTTCGTTACCGGACTCAGGCCGAACAGTCAGGCAACTCTGGACAAGTCAATTGAACGAGCGCGTGAAGATTCGGTCGGTCGGATGGTAAGTTGCTCGGGGCGCTCACGGGACCCCCGCCTAAACATTGGTCGGTGCGTCAAAATAGTCGGCATGCCCAGCGAATTTCACGGCCCCCATTGGATCAAGTCGGTCGGTCATCGTTATGTCAGGGGTGATTACAATAACACCTTTACCTGCGTTCCGCTCGACACCGCTTATCCGCCGAAGAAGTATGCGCAAAGACCTTTTACGGATGTTCAGAGCGCTATCGTCACCAGTACCGACGACCCCGATGGGCTTGGTCGTGTCAAGGTCAAGATGACGTGGCACGATGGACCGAGCGTTGCTGAACCTGATCATTGGCTTAGAGTTCTGACCCCCCACAGCGGTAACGATCGGGGCTTCTTCTGTCTGCCGGAAATCGATGATGAGGTCTTAGTCGCTTTTGAGCACGGCGACCCCAATCGCCCGGTCGTCCTTGGCAGCCTCTACAACGGCGTGGACAAAGCTCCGGTTGGTCATTCAGCGGGATATGATTCTGCTGAGAACGACCTGAAAATCTTCCGCACCAAGAGCGGCAACGAGATTTACTTTCACGACAAGGGTGGCAGCGAGACCATTTGCATCACTCAGGCGTCCGGCAACACCATCACCCTGAGTGCCGACGGGCCGAAGATCACTATCGAAACCGACGGTGACATCACCATGAAGGGCAAGAACATCACGTTGGAAACCACCAGTGGTGACATTACTTTGAAGTCGGGTAGCGCCATCAACGCGGAAAGCTCGATGGACACCAAGATCAAGGCCGGTGGGAATTTCTCAAGTGAGGGCGGGATCAATCACGACTCGAAGGGCGGCGCAGCTATCACCGTAAAGGCGCCGACCGCCACCCTTCAGGGTGACGCCATGACCACGATCAAGGGTGGCATTGTTAAGATTAATTGACCGAACTGATGGAATACCTGTCACTCCCTCTGGTGCTGCGCGAAGGCTATCTGGCCAGAGCTGAATTGCAGGATTCTATCAGAGACACGGTCGGACTTATACTGAGCACACGCCTCGGCACTATTCCTTTCAGTCCGGATTTCGGTTGCGATTTATGGGACAAAGAGTATGCCGACCTTTACGCTGCCAATAAGGCCGATATCCGCGCCAGTCTGAGAAATGCCATCCACAAATTCGAGAAAAGGCTGTACAGCGTGACGGCGTCGTTCGGATTAGCCAGTGATCAATCCCCACACGCTCTTGGACTGACGGTAAAGGTCACCGGCAACTACATGGACGGCAAAGAAGAAATGAAATTTGAGGCCAGCTATGCCCTCGGTTAAGCAGCTTGTAGATTCTGCCCTTCGGGCCACGTGGTGTCAGGCGACCCCGCCTGACGCAAGCAGTACAATCCACGGGCTGTCAGGCGAGTCACTTGACAGCACTCAAGCATTGACGGATAGATGAATATGGAGTCACGCGAACCTCGATCGGCCGAACGCATTTTCGCCCAGATGCACCGCGAACTGCGGTCATTCAACACTGAAATCCCGGAATCATCTGAGCGACTGGATCCGATTCTGCGGATACTAATGCAGATGTACGCCGGCCAGCTTGCCTCGATCGACAACAAAGTCGGACATACCTGGGACGTGGCGACCACCTCGCTCATCAGATCGCTGGCCCCGGAATGCCGCCGCTGGCCGGTCCCGGCCTTTACCGTGATGCGTTGTCGGCCATCTGATCCGGCGGTCGAGATAGACTCTAACACCCGGTTTTTCTTCAAGGAAAAACGGGAAGGCGGACAGACGCTGTTCTTCTCGCCGCTGCGTACCGAGAGAATACTGGCAGCCGAGGTTAAGCATGTTTACTTAAGGTCCGGCGACAGACTGGTGGACCTTGGCGCAAACAGTCCAGGCGGCGGCGCGCCGACGATGGGTGGCGCCGAGATCAGCGAAGCGCAACAGTTGTTTGTGGCTGTAGAGTACCAGGGTCCCAGCGCCAATTTGACCGACGCCGTGGTGTTCATGGACTCAGACCCGGAAGCCCTGAGACAATTGCGTTGGTCCTATTGGTATCCGGGCAATCACTTTGGATCGTTCTACGAAGACAGTGGTTTTTGTCCCGGACTGGGCGCTGGTCTCGAGCAAATCTTTCAGGACGGCGGCCAACCATTGGACTGGGGGGGGTTGCGATCGACTTCCGATTTGTTCGTACCGCTGGCCGATAGCTTTGCAGTGCTGCCCGAGAAATTCAGCAGTACCTGGGATGCCGGGCCTGCTGATGAGACGCTGGCATCATTGATCCGGCAAAACCAATTGGAACCACCGGCATCGGAGAGCCTGTTCTGGATCAGAATCGACCTCCCGCCGGGTGGCAACAGATCGAAACTGCTTTCACCGTTGGGTATTTACTTCGACTGTTTCGTCGTCGTGAACAAAACCGAGTTGACCTCGTTCAAGCACACGGGCGGGAGCAGGCTGGTTGAACTGGAACTCCCCGATGACATTTCGACGGTCTTTGAGATCACCAGCGTTACTGACTCCAATAATCGGGAGTACGTCCCCACTCATCAGGTGCTTTCGGATCGGGCCCAGGGGGTCTACTCGTTAGAGGAGCACGACGACAGATTGACCCTCTGGTTTGATTTCACCACCGAAGTTGACAACCCGCCGGATGCTATCAAGGTCACGTATACGGTTACCGCCGGGGTTGACGCCAACGGTATCGCTGCAAACAAAATAACCGAACTGTACGAAAACCATCCCGGTATCGAATCAGCCGCGAACATCATTCCGACGGTCGGCGCGGTGCCGGCCAAGACCGAAGACCAGATCGTGTCCGAGGCCTCCTCGCGTTTGCGCAGTCGCGACCGCGCCCTGACTTTCGCCGAAATCGCCAACTGGGCGCGCTCGTTCGATCCTCGCATTACCGACGCTCACTGCGACAACGGTGTGCACCGATTCGAAAGGGGCGTCCGGCGGTGTATCGTAGTGACCGTCGTCGCGGGCAAGGATGACTTTCATAGTGAAGATGAAACCGGACTTCTGAAAATCAGACTGGCCAACTTCTTGAAAGCCCGGGCTCCTGTTAATACACAATTCGCCGTCGAGATAGAATTGCGATGAACAACAGTGGCCACCGCATCATGCCGGAGTTGACCAACCGGCATCACCCTTTCCACTACGCCACCGCACTGACGCTCTTGGTGAAGCTCGGGATCGATATTCACCGTGTTCATATCAGAGCGGTCGGCGAACATCGGAATTACCTGGGTGAAATTCTCAGCCAGCAACCAACTGCCGGCAAACCGGTCGACGACAGTACTAAGGTCGTGCTGGACGTCGGCTTCCCCAGCGCTGTCGACTGGCTACCCTACCAGTTCTTCTACGGCTGGCACGGCGGTCAGGCCGGCGCTCGCGCATGGGAGGACAACGCTCGCCACTTGATGGCACCTTTCGACGGCTCGGTCATACGTTACTCCGCTGTCGCCAGGCATGAGCAACTGGAGTATTCATTAGCCCTGGTCAATCTCGATTACCTGCTGCGTTATCTGAAACTGTTCAATTTCAGCCTGCCGGAACCGCCCGATCACATACGCGAACCGCTAATGTGGGCGGCTATCATGCCGGGGTTTCATCTGTGGGCCGGCAACCCAGAGTTTGTAGCCCAAGTGCTGCGCTTTCTGTTCGGCTTCAGCTTTCGGTTCACCGAGAATGTCGCAGCGCGGTACGATATCCCAACTGACCTGCAATGTCGACTCGGCCGGAGGAACAGCCGCCTTGGCGACGAACTCGTCATGGGACGGTCTTTTCGAGAGTATGATTCCAGCTATGCACTTACGATCAGTGATGTCAAGCCTGACGATGTCGCTGATCTGCTGCCCGGGAAACCAAAACGGCGCAAGATCGAATGGGTTCTCAGCATCTGCATGCCGACCAACCTGGACTGCAAGATTCGCATGAAGGTGGACGAGGGTAACTCAAGCCTGGGATCGTCTCAAGGTCAGAGTTTCCTCGGCTACTCAACCTTTGTGCAGAGTCGCCATGGCGCCAAGGCACGAGTTGGAGTTTGAAAGGAATATAACCTTGACACTTCAACATATCGAGCATAGATTCCACCCTGAGATGTCAAAGGCAAAACGATGACTGACTTGAACTTATATTCAGTTAACTGGCAGGATGGGATGCTGATCACCCAGCGGCATCTGCAGGACCAGGAGAACTACTTTGAAGAACTGGCCCGCTGGTATGTGCTCAACATTGGTGATCGTCACGGTCTGATTCGCAAGTCGTTCTCCGGCCACCCAGCTTTGAGCCTGAACCTGTCGATGTCGGGAAACCGCCTGCGCGTGGAAGTGGTTCGTTGTCAGGCCTTGACCCCCGATGGTGGCGTGATTGAGATCAACGAGAATAATCAGACTGCCGTTCATGCGGAAGGTGAAGTCAGCGGCAACAAGGTTCCGGTGTACATCGGCATCGACGCAACCGCTCGCAAACAGGTAGGTGACCCGGAGCCCCACGAAGATCTCCCCCGCCTGCCATACCTGACCGGGAACTATCTATTGACACTGGGCGCCCCGCCGGAGTTGCCCGAGGGACGCTGCCTCCAGATCGCTGAGCTATCCCTCGACGGCGGTAACGTCGCTCCAGCCGAGTACTACTACCCGCCCTGTATCACGCTCTATGCCGACGAACAACTGACCTCCAAGAGTCTTGACTATCGCAACCGACTTGAGAATCTCCTGTCGTTATCGTCACGCGCATACATGGCTGTTTGCGCTGGTGGCGCACTCTCCGGTGAGCGCACCGAACTGCAGCAGGCTTTCAAGGATACTATCTATCAGTTCGCATACCACCTGTCCTCGACGCTTGACAGCTACGTGGTCGGTAAGAACTCCGGACATCCGATCCACCTGGTCATGTTTTTCAAAAGGCTGTTCCGCTCCTTCACGACTCTGTTGAATCTTCAACCGGGGTTGAAAGACCTACTCAACGAGCGCTTTTTCATCAAGGAAATGAGTTCCGAGATGGGGCGCTTCATGTCGCAGGTCGATGCCTTCCTGCTGGCCGACTACAATCACAATGATCTCGGCAACCACATCCGGGCTATTGACGACATCCTGAGCCAGGTGCGTGGCGTCTTCGGTTTTCTGGCCCAAGTCAAGAAGGAACAACTCGGCGATCAGGCGGTGGCCTCCGACACCCTCACTTATCACGGACAGACTTACCGTGTGGTTGACTACGGTGGCTGTCGAACCGAAGTTATGGGTGAGCTGTGCTACCTGCTGATTGATGTTCCCGATGCGCGCGCCATGAGTGACACCGTTGTTCTCTTGAACAAGGACTTGTTCGACGCCGCTCAATGGACCAGTATGCAGGTGCGACTGGGGCAGAATGAGGCTCGCGGTCTTGGTGAGACCGACCCGGTGGAGATCGATGTGGTAACTTACGGCAACAAAGTAGCGCTGCACCCTCAGGACATGCTGAAGTCACCATCGGTAAACCAGATTACGCTTATTTTCCGAGGCGCCGCCGATAGTCAGAGATTCACAAACCTGTCGAAAATGGATTTGATCGTATACGCGATCTGAGCTTTAGATGATGAACAACCGTATCGCTGTCAAAACATACATTGAGGATATCTTTAGGTATCTGGAGAGTTTCGAGCAAAGTCCGCAGCAGTTTGCTACCGAGGCTTTTCTACAGACATACAATGGTATCGGGGCCGTCTTTCAGGCTTTGCGACAGCAGCGCGACCAGGCAGTGGAGCTTGATCAATTCCTGCTCGAGAAAATAAAGCAGGCACCGCTGACAAGTTCCGACTTGCGGCAACTGACAGTGCAGGTTCTGGTTTCGTTCTTTGAAGCGGAGGCGGATATCGATGGTCAGTCCAACCGGTCGTACACTTACTGCCGGGGGCTTCGCGCCGTCAAGCAGGATGTGCCGTTCTTTGAGAACCACCTCGTACCACTGCTGTTTCGAGATGGCGCCATGAACAACAATTACCCGCTCAACGCTTTCTTCTTGTCGGAGATAGCGCGCTATATGAACACGTACGGCAAGCCGTTGAAGACCGATCTCAACCCGGAGGCGTTTGCGGCCTTGAGTGACTCACTGAAGTTCCTGGAATTGGCACGCCGACGCCTCCAAATCGGCACCGAACTCATGCAGGACCGGTCCACCCTGGAGTTCCATATGCATCGCATTGAGGCATTCTCCAAAATGGCCCAGCGCAGTCCGCTGTTCGACTGGTACCTTAAGGACTGGCAATACGTAATCAAAGCCGGCGGTTTCTGGTCGCGGGTGAAGAGTTTCCTTAGCACTCTGGGCGGTAAGATCACAGGCGTTTTTTCAAGTTCGAGATACTTTCGCATGTCGCTGACTCAACGCAGTCCTGCTTACGCCTTCTACAGCGTTATCATCGTGTTATTTCTGCTTTTTGCGCTGTACGTTCCGATTAAGTGGAACCAGTACAAGCAGGATCGTCTGGAGCAGATGCGGAACCATCTCACCGAACTTCAGGGCGGTGGTTGAGGAGCGGTTGATCAGTGTTTAAGAAGATATTCAAGCTGTTCAAGAAGGGCGCCAAGGCCGTCCCCAAGGGGAAAGACCAGGCAGCAGTCGGCGGTGGTTTCGAGTGGCCGTCAGGGCTGCGGATCGGCGTCTTTGGCCACACCAACAGTGGCAAGACAGTTTACTTCACAGTGCTCAACGAGGAGTGCAAGGTATCGAAGAACCTTGGACTCTCGGTCACCGACAACATCACAGCCGGTGAGTTTCTGGCCAACTACCGAGCACTGTGGGGGCTGGGGTCATCCGACAGTGCAGGCACAGTCGTGGACCTGCGCGAGGACAAGCAGTTTCCCCCGTCTACTCCGAGTGAGAAAATCCTTCAGTTCAATGCTATCCTTGATCGCTCAAAAAACATCCCAATCGTCACCTACGATTACAACGGCAAAGCTGTCTCGATCCAGGAGCGACACGAACTGGCCGACAAGGTCAGGGATTTCATGGCTGGCTGTCAGGGGCTTCTGTTCTTTTTCGATCCCAAAGTTCTTGGCGCCGAGTTGCAGTGTCAGGCGCATGTTGCTTCGTTTGTCAATATGCTAGAGATGCTGGCCCCGGCCGGCGGGCGACTGCCGATTCCGGTGGCGTTGGTAGTTGCCAAGTCCGATGTCTTGCCGGGCTTCTCCGGTGAGGGACATACGGTATTGGTCCCGAACGATCAGGAGTATCTCCTGGCTGAGGATTACGAGTTGTTCCTTGAGAATATCCTCGCCTCTAACCGAATCTCATCCAACTCCGCCTGGGCCGGCTCGGTGCGGGACATCCTGGTCAAACTCAAGGACTTCCTCAAGCTGATAGTTGGTCGCACCCTGGATTTTCAGGTGTTCTTCACTTCGAACACCGGCGTCGAGCCGACCAAGATCGGCACCGATGTAGGTCGCTCGCTCTACAAACCGCCCGACAAGATGCAACCGATAGGCGTGAGGGAACCGTTCTACTGGCT
>JAUWMW010000130.1 GCA_030612965.1 bacterium | reverse complement strand
GACTATCCCCACACCATCCGACCGGCCCTGCAGATTATCGGCCTCAACCCGGGCATCTCGACAGTATCAGGTCTGTTCGCTTTGATTAGGAAGGACAAGGTTTACCTGTTTGCGGATACCACTGTCAATGTCAACCCGACCGCCGAACAATTGGCTGAGATAGCCATTGGCGCGGCCAACGTAGCGCAAGCTTTCAATATCCAGCCGCGGATTGCCATGCTGTCGTTTTCCAATTTCGGGTCGGCGCGGATGCCGGAGTCGCTGAAAATGGCGCGAGCCACCGAGATTGTCAAACAGAAGGCACCCGATCTGATTATCGACGGTGAGATGCAAGCGGGCACCGCCCTCATGCCGGATCTGATCGAAAAGTATTTCCCGTTCTCGAAGCTCAGGGAAGAAGCCAACGTCTTCATCTTCCCCGACCTCAACGCGGGCAACATCGCCTACACACTGGCTCAGCGTTTGGGTGGCCTGGACGCCATCGGACCGATCCTGGTCGGACTATCCAAACCGGTGCATGTGTTGCACCGGGCTTTGGATGTAAATGAGATAGTCGACATGGCGGCGATAGCGGTGGTGGACTCGCACAACGGGGCGGGAGCTAATTCACGCACATAGCGTAACCTCAACCTGAGCGGACAAACCTCAACCTGAGCGGAGTCGAGGGGCGAGGTTCCGACATCTGCCACCCCGAGCGCAACCAAAGGGTGTGTGAACTGTGATGAAATGGGTTCGTTTCCCGGAAAAAGGTTTTTTCTTAACTTCACCCCTGAGCGAATGGGTTCGTTTTCTTGATTTTTATGTTCGGATAATAGGATCGGTGGTGATTACGAGGCTGGCACGGTTTGGCGGTGATAAATGCGACGGTATATTTTGTCAGGGTAGTCATAGGTTGTTCCTTTACCGAGGACTCTGAAGCAGCGATTTGCGCAGGATTGGTAGTGTTTTTGTAGGGGACCGATTCTTGCGTTGCAAAAACGGACTGTTAATGCTATATTGCCAATGTGCAATCGAACTCGCCAGGGCGGGTTCTTACCATTACGAAGACTAACATACGGAGGAATCATGAAACGCATCCTGAAATCTATTGGAATCACCGCATCGTTGTTGTTGGCTACCGGCCTATTGGCTATCGGTGTCACATCTGCAATCGCGAACGACGTGCCAACGGCTGGTAGGAGTATTGAAGAGTTCATAAACCCGGACGGTAGTTTCGATCTTGAGGCCGCGCGACTTTCCGGCTATCAAGGTTCGCTGGACTTGGAGGGTTATGAGTCGGCGATTGATCCGGTTACTGGTCGACCATTGTTTCAACCATCTGCTGCAAAAGCCACCGCAGACCACCCGGATGACATATACTGGGACAACAGCATCTCACCGTCACTTCCCGGTGTAGGTGGGACTGTTTACGCAGCTACAGTTTTCAATGGACAACTCATTGTTGGTGGGAGTTTCCAGGTTGCTGGTGATGTGCTTGCCTACCGCATAGCCTCCTGGGATGGGAGCAGTTGGTCGCCCCTGGGGTCGGGGATGAATTACTATGTCAATGCCCTGACCGTGTACGACGACACACTGATAGCGGGGGGGGAGTTCACGATTGCTGGAAACAAGGTCTCAGCCTATCTGGCTCGCTGGACGAAATCCGACCCCACCGATGTCGTGGAATTCGATCCTGACAATTTGCCAACACATTACAATATGTCACAGAGTTACCCAAACCCGTTTAATCCAATAACTACGATTGAGTTCAATCTACCAAAACGATCACACGTCACCGTCACCATCTACAACCTACTTGGACAACAAGTGCAAAGTCTCGTTGATCAAGAGCTCTCAGTAGGCAACTACAAAGTGACCTGGGATGGAAGTACATTTGGTGGCGGTCATGCCTCGACGGGTGTTTACTTCTACCGCATTGTGACCGAAGACTTCACCGAAACGAAGAAGATGGTCCTGTTGAAATAACAGCGGTATGCGTTTCGGTTGTCGAAACCTCGTTCTTCTGCTTTGATCGAGGTGACTGAGTTGAGTCGGTCACCCGGCCTCAAAATCGGTGCGAGAAGAATCGGCTTCGCCGATGTCAGGACCGCAAAGAGAAGATGGGCCCCGGATCAAAGTCCGGGGTGACAAAGAAGGGCCGAGGTGACAGAGTTGAGGCGATCACCCGGTCTCAAGATCGGTGCGAGAAGAATCGGCTTCGCCGATGTCAGGATCCGCAAAGAGAAGATGGACCCCGGATCAAAGTCCGGGGTGACAAAGAAGGGCCGGGGTGACAAAGAAGGGCCGGGGTGACAGAGGAGGGGCAAGGTGCACCCTTCGACTGCGCTCAGGGTGACAGTGATGTTAGTTATTGCCACAGTGTGATGCATAGCAGTATACTCAACAGATGGAAACGGCGGCACAGGCATATACCGTCAGTGCGGTGACGCGCATTATAAAAGAGACGCTGGAGTCTACGCTGCAAGGCGTGTGGGTGGAAGGAGAGGTGTCGAACTATTTGCATCATGGTTCGGGACACAGGTATCTCAATCTCAAAGATGATCGCGCTACACTCAAAGTGACAATCTGGCGGTCCGCTGGGAGTTATCTCAAGTTTGAACCGGAAAACGGACAGAAGGTGCTCGCATTCGGCGACATAAACGTCTACGAAAAAGGGGGGCAGTATCAACTCAACTGTCGCAAGCTCGTCCCGGTGGGAATCGGGGAGTTGGAACTTGCGTTCAGGCAGCTTCATGAGAAGTTAGAAGCAGAAGGTCTCTTCGCCGAGGACCGCAAGGTGGCGATGCCACTTTTTGCACGAAAGATAGGTATCGTCACGTCGCCGACCGGCGCGGCCATTCGGGATATCATACAGATCGCACGTCGCCGCAACAGGTCGGTCGAGTTGGTCATTTATCCAGCCGCGGTGCAGGGTGACGGCGCCGAGAACACGATTGCAGCCGGGATCGCGTATTTCAACACCCGCGACGACATCGCCATCATCATCACCGGGCGGGGGGGAGGCTCGCTTGAGGATCTCTGGCCGTTCAACACAGAGGTGACCGTCCGCGCCATCGCGGCATCGAAGATACCGGTGATCTCAGCGGTCGGGCACGAGATCGACGTTACCCTCGCCGATCTTGTCGCCGATTTGCGCGCACCCACACCATCGGCGGCAGCGGAACTGGCCGTCTGGTCCCGAAGGGAGATGGTCGATCAGATAGACAGCCACACCCGCCGTCAGGCCGGTCTGTTGGCTGATTTGGTAAAAGGCGCCCGCCGAGAGTTGTTCTCCCTATTGAAGCGACCGGTTTTTGCTCGCCCGTTGGACCTCATTAACCAGCGGCAGCAGTATCTCGATAACCTGAGGCGGACGCTAACGGCGGCTGGAAAAAACCGTTTTGAAAAGCACAAGAACCGGTTATCTTTGTCGTTGGCTCGGCTGGAGACCTTGTCTCCGCTGAAGATATTAGCGAGGGGTTATGCAGTCAGCAGACGGTTGCCAAAACGGAGTCTGATCCGATCGGTGCGTGACATTCTCCCCGGCGACCGTATGGAGACGATTCTGTCGGACGGCCGGATAGTGTCGCTTGTGGAAGAAACGAAACCGGACAAGAAACATGACGACCAGTAAGAAAACTAAGGACTTCGAATCGGCGCTGGAGCGCCTTGAGGAGATAACGGGACTGTTGGAGTCGGGCGAGGCATCGCTTGAGGATTCGATCAGCCTCTACACCGAGGGTCTGCAACTGGCCAGGGACTGCCATCAGAGACTTGATGCTGCCGAGAAGAAGATAAAGGTCATTAGCGAAAAAAACAATCTCCCGGTCGAGGAGGATTTCGACGAAGCGGAGACCGAAGCGTGATGCCGGCGCAGGCCATTGACCCCAGCGCGCACCTTCAGGCCGGGCGGGAGTTGACCGACCGATTGTTGGAGAAATATCTGCCGCCGGTGTCGTCCGAGCCGAAGTCGTTGCATGAGGCGCTGCATTATTCGGTGATGGCCGGTGGTAAACGATTGCGCCCGCAGTTAGCTCTGGCGGCGTACGAATACTGTGGCGGCGGTGCCGAGGGTGAAGAATCGCCGATCCACTACGCCATGGCGGCGCTGGAAATGGTGCACACGTACTCATTGATCCATGACGATCTGCCGTGCATGGATGATGATGACCTCCGACGTGGGCAACCGACGTGTCATAAGAAATTCGGTGAGGCGATTGCCGTGTTGGCCGGTGATGCTCTGCATGACATAGCTTTTGAACTTATGGCGTGCACTGGTCGCACTGAACCGGTGACGGAACTGGCTCGGGCTATCGGTACCCTGGGGATGCTCGGTGGGCAGACGGCTGACATAGAAGCGGAAGGCCGCCAAGTTACCGAACAGGAGATCACCGAGATTCATCGCCGCAAAACGGGTGCGCTGATTCGATGCGCTGTGCGGGTCGGGGCCATTTTGGCTGATGCGTCAAATGAATTACTGGCGCGTTTGACGGTATTTGGAGAGAAAGTCGGCCTGGCTTTCCAGGTGATCGACGACATCCTCGATGTCGAGGGTGATCAGAAACTAATGGGAAAGAAAGTAGGTTCGGATAGTAAGAACCTGAAAGCGACCTACCCCGGTGTGGTCGGTATGCCTCAGGCGCGCCGGACGGCTCAACGGCTGATCAATGAGGCGATAGCCGTTCTTGATGAAGGTGATGACAACGCCCTTAAGCTCATTGCGCAGTTTATCGGACAGCGGCAGAGTTGAGGGCAACTGTAGATTCTGATGAAGTATCTTTCGAAAATCAATTCGTCATCGGATGTCAGGGAGTTGTCACTCGAACAACTCGAAGGTTTGGCTGAGGATGTCCGTCAGGAAATAATCTCAGCCGTGTCAGACACCGGTGGTCATCTGGCCACCAACCTCGGTGCGGTAGAAATGACGCTGGCGTTGCACCATGTCTTCGATCTGCCGACCGACAAGCTCGTTTGGGACGTCAGTCACCAGGTCTATGCCCACAAGCTTCTGACCGGGCGACGCGAGCAGTTTCACACCTTGCGACAATACGGCGGACTGGCCGGTTTTACCAAACGCGCCGAATCGGATTGCGACCCTTACGGCGCCGGTCATGCCTCGACGGCAATCTCGGCGGCGTTGGGAATCGCGGCCGCCCGCGACCTTGCCGGCAGGGACTTCAAGGTCGTAGCCGTCATCGGCGATGGCTCTCTCACCGGCGGACTGGCCTTTGAGGGTTTGAACAACGCCGGGACATCGAAAAAAGATATGCTGGTCATTCTGAATGACAATACGTGGTCGATCTCGAAAAATGTTGGCGCCATGTCGAAGTACCTGACCAACATCATGGCGGATGAGAAATTCAATCGGCTGCGCAACGAAATATGGGAGTTGACCGGTCGATTCAAACGACGTGACAAAATCCGAGCTACGATATCACATATCGAAACCTCTCTCAAAGGTCTGCTGGTACCGGGGATGCTTTTTCAGAATCTTGGTTTTCGCTATTTCGGGCCGATCGATGGTCACGATCTGCCGCTGGTGGTGAAGACTCTACAGAGTCTGAAGAATCTTGGAGGTCCGATCATGCTTCATCTGGCGACCAAGAAAGGGAAGGGATACGATCCCGCGGAAGGTGACCCGACCAGCTATCACGGTATCGGCAAGTTCGACAAAGTCACCGGCGTTCCGGCTAAGAAGTCGGGTCAGCCTTCTTATACGAAGGTTTTCGGTGATACCATGCTGGAACTGGCGGCCAGGGATAAGCGCGTGATCGCTATCACCGCCGCTATGGCGACCGGTACCGGTCTGGACAGGTTTGCGCAGAAATTCCCCGACCGATTCTATGACGTCGGCATCGCCGAAGGGCACGCCGGGTGTTTTGCCGGCGGTTTGGCCGCCGAAGGGGCGCGTCCCTATATGGCCGTTTATTCGACCTTCATGCAGCGCGCCTATGATCAGATTATCCACGACATCGCTCTGCAAAAACTGCCGGTGGTTTTCTGTATGGATCGCGCCGGTCTGGTGGGCGAGGATGGTCCCACCCATCACGGCGCCTTTGATCTGTCGTACCTCAGCGCGGTACCGGACCTGATCGTAGCGGCGCCCAAAGACGGCAATGAGCTTCGCTCGATGTTGCATTACACGATTGAGCATGAACTCCCCGGGCCGGTGGCAATCAGATACCCACGAGCCTCGGTCCCCACAGACATGACGGAGGCGGTCGCTCCGATCAAGTGGGGCAAATGGGAGCCATGTTCGCCGGAGGCGGAGGTTGTTATTCTGGCGACAGGCACGATGGTTATGACAGCGCTGGAGGCAAGGAAAAGGCTCGCTACGATGGTCGATGTGGCTGTCGTGAACGCTCGGTTCATTCGACCACTCGATCTTGAGAAACTGGAGCGAATCAGAAACTCGGCTCGGTTGATTGTGACGCTTGAGGAAAACGTCCTCCGTGGTGGGTTCGGCCAGGCAGTGGGGGCGTATCTGCTCGACCACGGATACAAAGGCGTATTCAAGGCGATGGGAATTCCGGATCGGTTCGTAACTCATGGTGACACACCCTCGCTGCTTCGTGAAATCGGGCTGGATGTTGAGAGTGTGACGACCTCGATAGAATCACTGGCGAAGCAACATCTCAAGTTGGAAGGCGGGTTCCTTCAGAAACTGAGGTTCCGTCGTAACGGAGCTCAGCGCAAGAAATCGGAGCCAAGTCTCTCTC
>JAUWMW010000300.1 GCA_030612965.1 bacterium | reverse complement strand
TAGCAGCCGATGAGATCGAACGTATGGGTCGGGTTGATTTCAGCGGACGTAGCGCCGTCATCGAAATCCCAGTGATGACCGAGTGGTAAGGACCAACCGTCTGAACAGCTAGTGAACGACACATCGAGCGGTACCGGACCTTCGGTGGGATCGGCCGTGAAGCAAGCCGTCGGAGCGGCGTGGAAGCCGACACTGGTGCTCACGACACAGGAGACTGTATCGCAGGTGTTCGCGGCATAAACCGTGAACGTATAATCACCAACGGCTCCGGCAAAGAAGCAGAGTTCGTCGTCGGCCCAGGTAGCATCGCCCTCGACCCAGACTTCATCCGCATTGGAGATGGTCAACGCGCGGCAGACCGTATCTGGGCCGCACATCAGGATCGCCTCAGGTTCGCCAGGGCAGTCGATGGTGACCGCAGGTATCTCACTCACGTTAACCGTGAACTCACACACTACCGGACCACAGTCGTTAGTAGCCGTCAGTGTGAACACGAACGTGCCGAAGTCTGGCGGCAAGAAGGCGAACATATCATCAGCCCAGGCACCACCGGAAACCGTCACATTGTCAGCGCCGGTCACGGCCAGCGGGAATCTGATGGTCTCAAGCTCACAAAGTTCTACGTCCAACGGCTCGGCCGGGCAGTCAACCACCGGCAGCGGGCAATCCTGGACGATTACCGTGATTTCACAACTGTCGATGCCGCAATCATTGTAAGCGATAAGCAGCGTCGTGTGCTCTCCAATAGGCATGGGACCAAAACAGTACTCGTCATTGGCCCAGGTAGCGTTCCAGCCATCGGAATTCTGCACCGTGACGCTGTCAGCGCCAGTAACAACCAGCGGACCGCAGATCACTTCAGTTTCGCTGTAGGTCGCCAGCATGGGCTCGGTCGGACAGTCGATGACCGGGACATCATTGACAGTAACATTCACCATAATATCGCAGGTATCTTCGCCACAGCCGTTGACGGCGATGACCTGGAAACCGTAGCCATCGGAGCCAACCACATCAAAACAGAGCTGACCGTCAGCCCAGGTGGCATCTCCGGCCGTGACCGTCTCAGCGCCGGTTATAGCCAGCGGGACACAAACCTGACCGGGACCACAGCGCTCGGCGGTTAGGTCGGTCTGTGGGCAGTCGATAACCGGTTCGGAACCCATTGTGACTTCGACCACCACGTCACACTCATCTACACCGCAGATGTTGCTTGCTACGACATGGAAATCGTAGGTACCGGCGGCTTCGGCATTGAAGCACAGCGAACCTTCCGCCCAGGTACCACCACCATCGACGGTTACGTCGTCATAGTTGGTGATGACGAGCGGGACACAGACCGGACCGGGGCCACAGATAAACGCCGGCAGATTCTCTTCAGGACAGGCAATCACCGGCATTGAACCCTCACCGGCGCAAACCCTGATAATGAAGTCGGTCGAACCACCGGCAGCCATGAAGGAATAGCCTTCGGCCAGGAAGTTGCTGACCAACAGCATGTCCTGATCGTCATAAAGACTGACCGAGTAGCAACCCTCATTCAAAACTGAACCCAGGCTCAGCGTAATCATCTCACTGAGGTTGGTCTCGACAGTGAGAACGAAATCCTTGCACAGAGTGCCAAAGGGGAACCGAATGTCGGAGTTGAACTCATCCTGCATCTGGTTCCACTCAGGATGACTGAAGTAAGTGCGCACGTAATCACCGGGAGGTACTGGCGCCTCGAACTCATCGATACCGGCATCGTAGCCGTCGGTGGCGTTCGAGTCCAGTCCAAACCTGGTCAGAGCATCTTCGGGACCAGAGGCCGCAGCAGCAGTGACTGCCGCGCTCATTAGCGGACCGCCCGGCTCCGGCGCCTCGGCCACAGTCAGGGTCACATCGACCATCTGCGGGTTGTTTGTAGCCAAGGGTGCGTCAACCGTGATAGTCGCATTGTAGACTGACGGAGTAAGCCCGGTAATATCGATTGAAACGATAACGTCGGCAGGCGTTGTGCCGTCAGCAATACTGAGTGTCAGCCAGTCGGCGTCGTCACTGACGGTGAAGTCGTGACGACAACTCACAGAAGTAATCGAGAAAGACTGATCGTCCGGATTGGGACCGAATTGCAGAGCGTCGAAAGTCAGCGCCATCGGATCAAGAGTGATATCAGACGGCGTAGCCACAATGACCGTGAAGCCGTCTTCAAGAACAACCGTCCCGCCAGTGAAATCAGAAACCCGAACATCGTAGATACCAATCGGAGTATTGTACGGGAAGTCGAATGTGGCTGTCATCAGCGTCGCACTAGTAACATTAACCGTGGTCGCGTTGATGGTGTGAGTCTCTTCGGGCAGGTATAGACTGGTCATACTGCCAACGAAGAAGTTGGTATTAGCGCCGGTTATTGTTACGACCAGACCCTCATCGCACTGCACCGCCGTGTTCGGATCAACCGACACGATCTCCGGCGGTACTGATTCAATAGTGAAAGGGTTGCTTTCACCGCAGTCTGTAGTACCGGAGCAACAAACGCGCACGACTACGTTACTCGACTCGACATCGGGCACCGTCCAACTGAACGTACCGGTGTTAGTGGAGCCGGTCGATATCCCTATCCAGCCGCCACCGTCTACGGAGTAGGAAATGTCGACATTGTCGCAGTTGGAGCAGTCAGTTGTTTCATAGGTGATGGTTTGGGGAGTGCCACTCTCCCAGGTCTCGCCCCCGGCCGGTG
>JAUWMW010000251.1 GCA_030612965.1 bacterium | reverse complement strand
AGTTTCTGGAACTGGCCGGTTTCGAGGTCGAGCAGGTACAGTTCGTTATTAGCGTTGGAAGTATAATTGGCGATGATCAGCTTAGTGCCGTCGTGCGAAATGTCGGCGATATAATTGTAGCCGCCCACGCCGCCTTCCTCGCCAAAGATCTTCTTGTCTTCACCGGTGGCGATATCCATGCGATAGATAAAGAAGTCGCGACCGTTCTCCTGGTTGGAACGATAATAAATCGACCGGTCATCTCTGGCCCAGGTGACAGAGCCTATCTGGACGTCCTCGAAGCTGGTCAACTGCAGGACGCGACCTGTCTTGGCGTCCATCAGATACAACTGGGATTGCTCGGAACCACCGATCGATGCTCCGATAACTCCCATTGTGCCACCATAGGACAGGATGAAAAAATCGATTCCATCATCAAAAGTTGTCAGTTGGTACGGCCAGCCATCTTCGGTGATCCGGTAGATCTGGGAGGCACCGGACATGGAAGATCTGAAAAAGACAGACTCCCCATCCCAACTATAGCCCGCTGGACTGTTGCCGCCGATATTGAGAAAGGTCGCGATATCGGGTATGTACTCACCCTTGGACAGAAGCGAGGCAGGTTCTTCCTCGCCGGTCTGGCTCATCAAAGACGACGCCGCCAAGAGCATCAGGAACATTGTTGCTGTGATTAAAGCTTTGCGATTCATGTTTCCTCCGATGGAAGTTGCTTGCAGTTCATGATAATCTGGACGAACATAGCCCAAAAAAGTTCAGTCCGCAAGTGAGAAAAGAGGAGGGTGAAGTGCGCGAATTGCCTCACAATGAATGTTGTGTGCGTGGTGTACGTTCTCGTGCACCACGTTGAACAAAGCAATCGACGGGTGGCCGTCTCAAACTTGTTTGGGGCGGGTTGCTCTTCTGTCCATGGCCAAACGGGTTTGACCATGCCACCCGACCGCGGGACTGTTTGGAAGTACGCCCGGCGGGATTCTCTAAGAGGTTACGGAAGTGAAGCGGAATTGCGTTTTCTCTTCCTGCTCAAAAACCACCCGTTTGTAGAATTCGCATGTATAGCAGGGATCAATATGTGAGAAAGAGGTTAGGTTTTCACGACAACCGGAGTCCGGTACCATCCAGCAGGCGCGGCCGGCGCCGATGCCGTCATTCAGTCCGTCAAACTTCATGGACTTGGCAACAGGGCATTCGCCGAGCAAGCCGGCGAGGACGCCGCCTGGTTCACGACCGCAGTTCTTGAATTGCCAGCAGTTAAGTTTGGCTGTCATGCTATATGCTTATTAGTTCTGATCCACCACGCGCAATACCGCGCTGTACTTATTGTCGGTAGCCATGCGCTCAATCTCCGATTCGGAGGCTACTTCGACAAACTTCTTAAAGCTTTTCTTTACTTCCTTGACATTGTCCACGGCGAGGTAACTCAGCATCAGGTATTGATAGACCACCGGGCTTCTGGAATCGATTTTTCGAGCTTCTTTGAAATGCTTGATTGCCTTCTTGAAGTTGCCCAGTTGAAACCTCGCCTTTCCGAGGCCGAAATGAACGGCGGCTGTTTTCTTGTCGATCTTCCTGGCCGCATCGTAGTCGGCGACAGCCGCGATTTCCTGCCCTTTGGCGAGGTAGAGATCGCCCCGCCCCAGATAGGCCGTCAGGGATTTCTTGTTCACCTGGATGGCGCTGTTATAGGCGGTGATGGCGTGATTGAAATCCTTGTTAATACGGAATATCTCGGCTGCCCGGATATAGTCGTCGTGGGCAGGCGCGCGATCGTTGACTCGGCTATAGACATCAGCACGAGCGAGGTAGGCCTCAGCATAGCTTGGCTTTTCTTCGATGGCTTTGGTGAAATCCGCCACTGCCACCTCCGGTTCGCCCGCCTTGACATTGGCAACTCCGGAATAATAGTAGTCCTCGGCTGAGTAGGTCTTTTCCTTTTGAGCCGTCGCCATCGGTTGCAACTCAACACTAAGTTTCCGTTTGTCGCCTGCCTTCAGATTGATAACTCCGCTGGCCGATTGGTAACCGTCAGCCTCCACGACGTACTTGCGCTTTCCCGGGTTGACCCGTGAGTAGGTCATGTTGCCGGCGCCCAGCACATTGCCGTCAAGACTCAACCTGGCGCCTTTGATATTGGCGGCCAAGGTCAACTTTGCATACTTGGACGTGGTTTTCTTCTTGGTGGAAGTGGATTTGGGCCTGCTCGGTGAGGTGTTTTTCACCGATTCAACCTTGGTCGTTGGGACCATCTGTGCTGATGTTCTCACGCCGGCCTGAACCACGCTGTTGTCCGCCAGTGGCGCCGGTGACAGAGTGATGGTGGAGACCTGTCCGGCAACGACGGTGACATATTCCTCACTGACCAACTCGTCCTGGATCTTGTATTCCATCTTGTATGTCCCACTCGGAATCTCGCCCGAACGGAAGAACCCCTGAGGACTCGACTTCACAGCCACGCCCAGGTCGGGGAAGCGAATTATGGCGCCCTGGACGTAGGGCGTGCCGGAGTCGTCAAGGGCCATACCGATGATCTCTCCGTTGCCGGTATCGCTGTTCGAGATGAGCAGCGAGGCTACTAACACCAGTAACAAGGCAAACAACCCTCCGCCGGCGCCGATGATCAGACCCGGCCTGATCTTCTTTGGCTTCAGGCGATAACAACGATCACTTATCTGAATTTCGTCGTTGACATACAACTTCTGGCTACCTGTAATCTGGATGTAGTTTCGGTAGAACCAGGCAATGCCGCGCCCACGCTTGGTCATCTCCGGGGAGGGATGGTCCGGTGTTGCCGGCTGCGTCGGCGGGGCTGGGGCCTCGCTCGGTTGGCTGGTGGTTTTGGACAAGACCGGCTGACCGGTTCCGATCTTTCGAATAATTTCTTCCTTCTCTCGATCACTCAGATACTTTCCCTGGTCTGACGTCGCCGGCGTTTCATCGGGCAGTGCGGGGGGTGTGCTCTGGTCTTCGGCTGAGGTCTGGTGGTGCGTAATCGGCGACGTTGTGTCGTCGGCGGGTGTCCCGATGGCAGCATCATCAACCGACAGCGGCAGTGGCGCGTCGGATCGGCCTATCGGACTCGCATCGGCAGATAGCGCCTTATCGGTCGGAACCGATGCTTTGTCTGCAGATTGATTCTGCGCTTCATCTTCCACCAGGTCACTGGTCGATTGAACCTCCAGGCCTGTGTCGGTAGTTGGGAAGTCGGAATGGCCGCCTGCGAACTCGGGGCCCTGGCTGTGGGCTTCGGTGACGACAAACTCATTGTCATCGGCGGCGTGATGGTCACTCGCCTGGTTTGGCGATTCCAGGAGTTTGCTGCCACAACTTGGGCAATACTGCGCCTGCGAGTTGACGATCGGGGTCTGACATTCGGGACATTGCTTCAAAGTAGATATCCTGCCAAGTTGTTATGGTTCTTAACCTTTTTTATCGGAATCGACGTATTATTCTTTAGATGCAGGCGGACTCTTACACGTCTATGGCACTGAGGCTTGGAGGGTGGAAAGAAAGGCTTGACAATGGATTACGGCAAAGATTATATTGGCCGTTCGAGGTTTTGAAATGTTGCTGTACCCGATTTTTTGATCGGAGGAGGTATTCTTAGATGCTGAGGCGCCACACACGGCTTTTGGT
>JAUWMW010000349.1 GCA_030612965.1 bacterium | reverse complement strand
GAGCAACTGGATATTATGACAATTGTGCGGTTGATGTGAGCGAAGTAAGGCGCAGATGCGCCCGGCACCAAATGGAAACTGCGGACCCAAATCAGTACCCCCGGCAGGACTCGAACCTGCTACCCTCTGCTTAGAAGGCAGATGCTCTATCCGGATGAGCTACGGGGGCATCAATTATACCAATCGGCCGATGCCGACCGACAAATCTCTACACGCGCAAGATATGTGATGATGTCACGGTGGGCAATAGATAAAAACGGTCGCGATGCCGTCAAACTTCGATTCCGCTCATGTCTCGACTCCGCTCGCCCTTCGACTCCGCTCAGCATGAGGTTCTGACAAGTCAAGTAGGGCAGGATCCCTGTGATCCTGCCAAGCCTACCGGCTTTCGCTAGTATGATTATGACAGAGAAGTCTGCCCCTGTATTCATGTGATGCATGAGCGTGTACGCCGCGCACGGTGATAGTGTTCCGCTCATGGTTCGACTCGGCTCACCATGAGGTCAAGGTATGTAAAGGCAGCATCGCAGAGATACTACTCCACGAATTCCAACCACGCGCGGTTTCTGTGCCCTCGCAGTTGACGACGCCGGGTGGGTTTCGTATCATCATTGGCGAAAACAGTTTCCAACAGCGTGGAGAGGTTATGACCCAGAAGAGAACGTTCACGATTATTCTGATATTGCTGGTGCTCACCACCGGTCCGATCCAGGCGGAACTACCCTTTAGCCTGAAGGCATCGCCTAAGTTGCTGTTCAATTCAGGGAGCACCGACTACACCATTGAGGCGCTGACCTACGCTGTTTCGGAAGACTTGCTCGATACCACGCTGGTGGGTATCCGAAGCAAGCTGGAGTTTCCCCTCGATGCGGCCCTGGTCGGTTTCGACCTTGAGGCGACAAGCAAGCATGTCACTGAGAAGGGCTGGACGATCAACATAGGAGCTCTCATAAACATCACCGACCCGGACAAGATGATGGAGGACCATGATTGGTTCTTCGATCCTGATGGCAGCGAAAGCATCAAATGGAGCTGGACTGAATCAAGAGCGAAGCTCAGCTACCTTTTGTTGAAGTTCGAGATTGCCAAGACGATTGCCAGAGGGAAGAAATTGGACCTGTCGCTGATGGCTGGGTTTCACTACAACCGCGTTGAATTGGACATGATCGGGTACAGTGGTTGGCAGGTGAGTGTTGACAATGTGATCAAAGGTCAAGGCCCGGCCTTGTATTATAGGGTTACGTATAAACTGCCGCAGGTCGGGGTCAGACTGAAGATCACACCATCCTGGCAGACAATAATGGAGCTGCAATTGGCAGGGGGACGACTGATGGCCTCCGATCTTGATGATCATTTGCTGCGCGGCAAAACGGCCGAAGCCACGACCGCCGGTTGGGCCTTCTTAGGTCAAGCGGCGGCACGCCTGATGCTGGCGCGATCAGGTTCGGCGCGACTATTCCTCGCCGGTCGGGTGGAATTCGTGACTCAGAGTGCCTCTGGTACACAGACTCAGGAATGGTACCGCGATGAAGTTTACTTTGACCCGGTCGCGAACGAGGAAGTGATCCTGGCGCGCAAGGGCACCGTCATCAGCGGCATCAATTACGAAACCACTGCCCGTCAGGTCCGCCTTGGGTTAGGTCTCGGGCTGGCCTTCTAACAGGCTGTAGAAGAGCGCCGCAATCGTCATTGCGAGGTCGCCGCAGGCGACCGTGGCAATCTCTAATTGGCTGACCCGTAACAATGGGGGATTGCGCGCTTCGCTCGCAATGACCGAATTTCAGGTGCTGTCAGAATCGTAGGTC
>JAUWMW010000008.1 GCA_030612965.1 bacterium | reverse complement strand
CCAGGCCGACGAGGTGACGCGCAAAGACGTCACCGAGTTGGTCTCCGCCTCGGGACGGATTCAGCCGCAAACCAAAGTGAACATCACCTCCGAGATAAACGGCGAGATCGTGAGTCTCTATGTGCGCGAAGGTGACCAGGTCGTGGTGGGCGATCTGCTGGTAGTGTTGGACACCGTGCAATTGCGCACCGATGTCGATCAGGCGCGGTATGCTGTGGCCGAAGTTAAGGCGCGACTGGATGGCGCCAAGTCGCAGTTGGAGCAGGCCGACGAGGAGTTCCAACGCCAGAGCCGTCTATACGAGCGACAGTTGACGTCGGAAACACAGTACACGAACGCCTCATACGCGTTTGCGGCCGCCAAGTCTACCTATGAGGCTATGCAGGCGCAGTCGAAGCAACTACAATCGCGCTTCGAGAAACAGCTCGACTATCTCGACAAGGCCAAAATTTCAGCGCCGATGGCCGGGATTATTACTTTCCTTAGCTGCGAGGTGGGGGAGATTGCGGCCGCTCAGACAGCCTTCACCCAGGGCAGAACATTGATGACGATTGCCGACCTTGACATCTTTGAGGTCGAGGTGGAGGTTGATGAAACCGAAATCAACAAGATCGCACTGGCGCAGGTGGTGGAGATTGAAGTCGACGCCTTCCCCGATACTACTTTCGAGGGTGAAGTTCTCGAGATAGGCAATACTGCCATTACCGCCGGTTTGGGGACGGATGCCCAGTCGACCAACTTCCGAGTAAAAGTCGTGTTTACTGATCCACGGGTGAAGCTGCGGCCCGGCATGTCGGCCACGGTCGACATCACCACCGCCAGCGTCGACGAGACCTTGACGATTCCCTACAGCGCCGTGGTCATACGCTCTTTCGATCTTGATTCGCTGGAGCTCGCTCGGGCCGATACGCTGGAGGATTCCGGTTCGCTGGGTGTCAGTGAGGTTCATGCGGCCGAACCGGACGAGGCAGAAGACACAGATTCAGTCGACTCCGACGACATTGAAAGGGAGGAGATCAAAGGTGTCTTCGCCATCAAAGACGGTGTGGCACGGTTTGTGCCGATCTCTACCGGGATCGCAGATCAGAAGCGAATTCAGGTGCTGACCGGTTTGGAAGAGGGCGAGCAGGTGATCTCGGGACCGTATCGTGTGCTTAGGACTATCAAGGATGGCGATGAGGTTGAAGCGCGCGAGGACGAGGACAAAAACGAGAACGGAGACGCATAAGCATGACGCTGATTGAGACCAAGGATCTTTGGAAAACCTACACCATGGGTTCCGAACAGGTGCATGCGCTTCGCGGTGTTACGATCTCGATTGAAAAGGGTGAGTATGTCGCCATCATGGGACCGTCGGGTTCGGGTAAGTCTACTTTGATGAATCTGATAGGTTGTCTTGATACGCCTACGCAAGGGGAATACTATCTCAACGGCAAACGGGTCAGCACCATGAACGACGACGAACTGGCCGGTATTCGCAACCGTGAGATAGGGTTCGTATTCCAGACGTTTAATCTCCTGCCGAGGGCGTCGGCTCTGCACAATGTCGAACTCCCGCTCATCTACAACGGCTCGGCATCTGCCGACCGGGCGGCGCAGGCCGAATCAGCTCTGACCAAAGTGGAACTGTCCGACCGAATGCATCACAAACCGACTGAACTATCCGGTGGCCAGCGACAGCGAGTAGCGATTGCGCGTGCTCTGGTGAACAACCCTTCGCTGCTGTTGGCCGACGAACCGACCGGCAACCTGGACAGCAAAACCTCTATTGAGATCATGAGACTGATCGACGATCTGCACAGGCAAGGCAATACGATCATTATCGTGACCCACGAGCGAGATATCGCTACCCGTGCCCATCGCGTGCTGTCGATTCTGGACGGCCAGATTGCGAGCGATGAAGTCACATCGGAGGACCGTCGCACGGTAGGGTAGCCATGATAGCTCCCGCACTTTTGAAAATCGCCGTTGAAGCGCTGTGGGCCAACCGGCTGCGTTCGGGTCTGACGCTGTTGGGTGTAATAATCGGGGTGACTTCGGTCATGACGATTATCTCCGCACTGGAAGGGATGATGGGAGCCATCGAGGACGACCTCGCGGTTCTCGGACCAACTACGTTCATCGTGACAAAGGCGGGGGGAGTGATTACATCCCATGAGCAGTGGATGGAGATGATGAAGCGCAAGCCGATCGATCAGAAGTCGGTGGACCTGGTAAGTGAAGGTTGCGAACTGTGTGAGAGAACTTGTGCCCGGGTTAGCGGCAGCGCCAGACTCAAGCGCGGGAACAACACGATGAGGCGTGTTTTTATAGGAGGTTCAACGTTTAGCCTGGTGGATATCGTCGACATGGAAGTGGCGCAGGGGCGGTTTCACTCCTACGAGGATGATCTGTACCGACGTCGCGTGATTTTTATCGGCGACCTTGTAAGAGAGGAGCTGTTCGGTGATGCCGATCCGATCGGCAAGACGCTGCGACTCGACGGCACCAAGTACACGGTTTGTGGCGTGGCAAAAAAGCGTGGCACCATGTTTGGCGAAAGCCAGGATGACTTCGCATTTATCCCATACGGTACCCATATCAAGCAGTTCGGGGCACCGGGAAGCAGAGGGATACGGATGTTGATTAAGGCGGTGTCGCTGGAGCGGCTGGAGGACGCCATGGATGAAGTGCGGATGATTCTGCGCGCTCAGCGCCACGTGCCCTACGACAAGCCCGACGATTTCACTATTTTGACTGCTGATAACATTTTGGAGGCTCTCAATTCGATCACGCGGATTTTCCGCATGGGGCTGATCGGAATCTCGTCGATATCGCTGGTCGTCGGTGGCATTGTCGTCATGAACATCATGATGGTCTCAGTCACCGAGCGCACGCGCGAAATCGGCATACGCAAGGCGATCGGCGCCAGACAGCAACACATCATGCTACAATTCCTGTTCGAGGCTCTGGTGACCACTTTGTTCGGGGGACTGATAGGGATTGTACTCGGCTACTTTATTGCGGAATCCCTGGTGGGTATGCTGGATATGCAGATTTCGCCGTCGACTTTCGCGATGGTGGCGGGGTTGAGCATTTCCACCGGTATCGGCATAATCTTCGGGCTCTATCCGGCCATGAAAGCGGCTCGTCTGGACCCGATAAAAGCACTTAGTTACGAATAGGATGCCATGATACTAACCTGGGTTGAAGTCAGAGACGCGATTGGGATGGGGTTGGGATCGTTGCGCGCGAACAAGCTTCGTTCGGCTCTGACGATTCTCGGCGTGATGATCGGTGTGGCCTCGGTCATCGGACTGGCTTCGATCATCGATGGTCTGGACCATGCGGTCGAGAGCGAGATCGACAACATTGGTTCCAACATCATAGAGATTGATCGTTTTCCGCCCGGCACCGACTGGGATGAACTGACCGACGCCGAACGAAATCGTCCTTACATGGGCACCGGCGAAGCGCTGGCGATACGAGAGAACTGTCCCCACGTCGACGGCGTAGCGCCACAGAATCACTATTGGGCGCCCGGTGGCAACATCATCAAGTACGGTAACTCCAAAGTCAGTAACCTCAGGTTTTTTGGCACTTGGCCAGACTATATTCGAGTAAGCAACCAGAATGTGCGGGAAGGACGGTTCTTCACCCCGTCGGACGAGCAGTTCAGAGCTATGGTTTGTGTCCTCGGTTCCCAGACGGCTGACGCGCTGTTTGACGGTGGGGAGGCAGTGGGCAAGATAGTCCGCTTGAACGGCAATCGTTTTGAAGTGATCGGCGTCCTTGAGGAAGTGGCGTCCAGCTTTGGCAACGACTGGCAAAACAACCTGGTAACGATACCTCTCTCAGTCTATGAGAAACTACATCCGTTTGACGAGGCTCTGACTCTGGTGGCTCGCGCCCGTTCGCGCGGGGAGATGGAGATAGCTCAGGAAGAGATCATCAACGCCCTGAGAATCTACCGCCGTGTCGCCTTCAATGAAGATAACAACTTCGCCCTATTTACACAGGATACGTTCAAGGAACAGGCAGCCAATATTACGAAGTACATCTACCTGGCCATGATCATCATTACGTCGGTCGGCCTGATGGTCGGTGGCATCGGCGTCATGAACATCATGCTCGTTTCAGTCACCGAACGCACCCGGGAAATCGGTGTGCGGAAGGCTATCGGCGCCAAGCGGTCCAATATCGTAATGCAGTTTCTCACCGAAGCCACCACGTTATCCGGCGTAGGCGGGTGTATCGGGATCATTGCCGGCATCGTCCTGGGTTTGGTAGCCAATGCGCTGCTGGAATTTCCACTGTCCTTGTCGTTGTTCTGGATTACGGTTGGTTTTGTTGTGTCGGTTTCGGTGGGCCTTGTTTCGGGTGTATACCCGGCCTACAAGGCTTCGCGACTTGACCCCATTGAGGCTCTTCGCTACGAGTAACTGCTTCAGCCCAGTTGCATTATCCTTTTAGCTTGCGATCATCCGCCGCCACCGGTTTATTTGAACGATAGCCGTCGATTGATCGTTAAAAGACGAAAGCATGATAAAGCGATTACTCATATTCGTGTTGACCGGGTTGCTGGTGTGGCCGTTGTCATTCGCCGGTGCTCAGTTTGACAAGATGTCCGATGAGGCCCAGAATCTTTCCGGACTGATAGTCGATCACGCCATCTTCTATGATCCACCGTCAGGCAAAATGAAGCTGGAGCTCTACTACCAGTTCCACAACTTCGTGCTCCAGTGGCTGCCGGCGGGTGACCGATATGTGGGGAAGTATGAGGTCGTTATTCGGGTCAAGGACAAAAACGACAGGCAGGTTGATTCCTATTCGAAACAAAGGGAAGTAGCGGTTTCTACGGAAGCGCGCACCCGGTCGCGTACGGATTTCCGCACCAATCAGGTGTCTTTCCTGCTCGTTCCCGGTAAGTATCGGGTTGTTCTTACTCTTCGCGACAGGAATTCATCGGTGGCGCTTTACCGAGAGATTGAACTGAAGCTAAAGGAAATAAAGAGTCGCAAGCCAACTTTATCGGATGTCGAGTTTGTCATAACCGCCGAACGGAACTCACAGGACTCCTCTGTGTTCAGCAAAGGCAACCTTACCGTGGTGCCGTTGGTCACCCGGGAGTTTAGTTCTGGTGACGATCATAATCGACTGCTCTATTATGTGGAGATCTATCAGGGGAGTGACTCCGACAAGACCGTTTTTGTGGAGACAACGGTCAGACGTCGTTGGGGGAGCTTGGTCTATCGCGATAGTATGACCAGTTCGTTTGATGGTCCGATGATGCGGCAGTTGAGGGAGATGTCGCTCGACTCGCTGGCGCCGGGCGAATACGAGCTTGAGGTTCGACTGCGGGGACGCCGTCACAAGAAGCTGGATGAACGACTCACCGGTTTCTCAATTGCGTGGACCCAGGATGCTATGCTTAGGAGCGACTATGGATCCACCCTGGACTTGATTGGGTTGATTGCTGAGCCGAATGAAATCTCCAAGCTTGACAAATTGAAGACGTACGAAGAACGATTCGACGGTATCACGGAGTTCTGGTTGCGACGGGACCCAACTCCCGGCACCAGTACCAATGAAGTGCGGCAAGAGTTCTTCCGACGAGTGCGGCTGGCCAATAGGTCCTTCACCTTCATGAGGCAGCAAGGCTGGCGTACCGACCGCGGGAGGATCTATATCAAGCACGGCGAACCGGACGAAATCGATGACTATCCGTTTGCCCCGAACAGCCATCCCTACCAGGAGTGGCATTATTATCGCGGCGGACGATATCGAAGGTTCACGTTTGTGGATGAGAATGAGGACGGCGACTATCGCCTGGTATATCCCTACGACGGTCTTAACATGAGACCGGATTTTTGACGAGGTGGTTTGTGTTGCGAAGAGTTTCAATATCGGTCTTGGTTTTTGCGGTTATGAGCGCGTGGTTATGTGGTCAGGTCCGCGCTGGAGATGATAGGTTAACTCTCTATGGTGGAATTACGACCTTTGCCAATCCGGCCGATGATCCTCTGGTGCTGGTGGAGTTTCCTTTCTCGTTGAACCGTCATGAACTGGAGTTCTACCAACCCCTGACGGACGATTCACTGTTTTACGCCAGAGTGTTTGCGCAGATCGATCTCTTCGGTACGAACGGCGTGGTGATCGATTCGGCCTCGACTTACTTCTCAGTGCGCATAAAGGAGCCAAGGGAAGCGTCCGTCGGTGGCATTCGCCTGTTCAACAAGCTGTCGATGTACCTGGCGTCGGGCGTCTACTCGGCGCGTCTTACCGTGATCGATGCCGTGAGCAAACGCCGTGCTGAGGTTTTTCATTCGTCGTTTGAGGTAATTCCACCGGTGAAGAACCGGGTCACGCTTAGTGATGTTTGCACGGCCTATGAAGTAAGGTACATCGGCGACACTTCGAACGGGGTCGATCTCCGAATGGTCAAAAACGGCTATAAGGTGGTTCCTAATCCCATATCAACTTTCAGCACAGATGATCATGTAGTACATCTCTACGCCGAGGCATACAACCTCAGTTACTTCGAGATCCATACCACTCAGGTTGCGGTGTCGCTGGTGGTACTGAACGCCGACAGTATCGAGCATCGGGACTTCGGGCGGCGGTTGCTGGAGAATTCCGGGACATCAGCGGTTATCACCGATTCATTTAACATTGATGGCTGGGCGCCGGATGTGTACTACGCCCGTCTGATTGTGCTTGATCAGGAAAGCTCACAGGCCGATACCGCCTTTGCGCCGTTTCAAATCGTCTCAGACGAGGTACTGGCTGAAGCACTGAAAAGCCGGAAGTCATTTGATCCGTATGACACGCTGTCGCTGCAAGCGAAGGAGAAGATGGTGACCTATCTCCTAACGCCGCCGGAACAACAGGCGCTGTCGCATCTGGGGGACAGGGGCAAATCGAACTACCTGGACCAGTACTGGAAAGAACACGATGAATATCCTGAGACGCCTGAAATCGAGAATAGACTTGATCTGATAGAACGATTCGAGGAGGCCAACAGACTTTACTCCACCAATGTCGAAAAGACCAATGGCTGGTTCTCTCACCTGGGCCGTGTCCTGCTCAAGTATGGTCGACCCAGCGAGATCGAAGACAAGACGGCCGAGTGGGTGAACTCTCTCCCGATGCAGTTCTGGTATTACTGGGAATGGGAGGAAGGCAAGTTCTTCCTCTTTGCGGATTACGATTACGATTACGATTTCACGCTGGTTCATTCCAATGTCGACGGGGAGGTCTATAGCAAGGACTGGCAGCAGATCATCGACGCCGGATGGATGGATATCGGGTTCAATCCGTTTGGAGAAAATTGAGCGAGCCGCCCGATGACCGAGCGGCTCCTTCTTGAATAGCCTTCTTATCTCTACAGACAGATTACTTGCCGCTGCCACCGGCGGCCCGCGTTCCTGTGGCCCTGACATTGCGTACGGTGCGTTTGACCGGAATAGTGAAACGGCTGTACTTTTCGTCGGACAGTTCGAAAGTCAGCGACTTAGCAAACGATTTGTCGTAAACGTCTTCACGGAGTACGATTTCAGCCTCAACCGTTTTCCCGGCGCGAACCGATTCCGGCATCTTCACATCGAAGTAATCTCCCGCCCAGGCGACCAGACTGATCTGAAGGTCCTCTTCGGAGACATTGGCGATCTCCAGTTTCTTCCGGGTCACCATCTTCTCGGTGAACTGCGACATATCCACTTTGTACGGCGTGTTGATAACCGGGTAGGTGGAATCCGGTCGATCGGTCATGGTAGTGGAAATCCGCACTCTCTTTTCCGGGCCGCCCTCGTTAGTCTTGATCCTCGGCGATTTAGTTATCGTCTTCTTGTATTGCCTGGTACTGAAGATGATCTCAAGTTTGCTGCTGTCACCGACAGCAATAACCGTCTTTTCCAACGGCGCTTTGGCGCAGCCTCACCCAGGTTTTACGGACAGTATCTTGAGAGTATCGTCTCCCGTCGAATACAACCAGAAAACATGAGAGACCTTTGAGTTCTGCGGTGCATAGCCGAAATCAAAAGACTCCTCCTTGATCAACAGCCGAGGGGCAGCTACTGAACTGCCGACTATCAGCAAGGTCGCCGCAGCCAGAATGGCAGCTTTTGTCGCTTTATTCATAGTTGCCTTGAGGTCCTTTCTCTATCAGAACTACTGTTCTCGTTCTTGCGAGCGACTCGTCAGGCCGCTCAGTAGATTTTATGTCGTAACGGTATGGTCAGTCGGCTTTTTATCTGTCCTTCAAACTCCAGAGTAATCGAACTCATAAACTCGGAATCGGAAGACTTAGCCTTTAGCTTTACGTATGCTGACGCCTGAGCACCGGCCGGTATATGTTCCGGGAAACTCACGAGACACTCATCCATCGGAAAAGAAACGACCGTCACTTCCAGATCCTCTTTCGAGTGGTTGGTAAGAACGAAGCCAATACTGTCGATCGACTTAACGACGGTCATGGCAAACTCACCCTTGAACGGCTTGATAGCCACCGGTCTCCCCTCATCAAGAGCCCCAACTACCTGGCCAATCAACGACATGCTCAGTGGTTCCTCGTCACCTTCGATAAACACCCGGGGATACTGACCGGCATTGCCGATCCGTCGACCCAGGTTCCAGAAGACACTCACCGGCATACTATCGCCCGGGGCCAGCCAGTCCTTAACCAGGGGGATAGTTGTACATTGGCAGGTGGTCTTAATCTTCTTGATTCTCACAGTATCCGTCCCAACCGACTTGAACCAGAAAGTATGCTTCACGGTTGACTGGTCCGGCATCAGGCCGAAGTCAAACCTGTTCGACGGGATCTCTAACTTCGGCTGGGCCGCTGCCGAAGAAGCGACCAGCAACACCAGCGATATCAAGAAAATACACTTCATCGTCATATTATAACAGCAAACCATGCAGGTGTTCCCATTAAACATACAATATACGTTGTCCCTTGCGGTTAGTCAAGACATCAAGTCGTTTTTGGACTTTCTCCAAAACATCTATGGGTTGAACAGCGATATTTGGCATTTGTGGTCGGCGTACGTCCCCGTGGGCCGACTACGTATCGGGGTGAACGCGGTAGACGAGGACGTCCACCGCGCACGAGGTACTGTGTAGGGGGCAGCCTTGCGTTGTCCCAATGGAAGCGACTTCCAGTTCTCCTTTCTCTGTCATTCTGGCGCAGGCCGGGGTCTTCGAATACAGAACTGGATGCCGGATCAAGTCCGGCATGACAAGTCGTTCCACTTCTTGAAAACACCAACTCCTTGATTCAGTTTATATTAGCAGAAATCCCCAACCATTAATGGGGAAGGTTCTGCGCAAATCCGGCTTGGGACAGAACATTAGCTGTGACGGTGGGTTGGAGTGGCAGCGATATCGCGTGGGAGTAGGTCGGCTATCTCCAAACAGAAAGGAGGTCGGCAAGAGCCGACCTCCTTCAAACACAGAAACTTACTGTATTTTGGTCAGTGACCTGGAGATACTTTACCAGGACCGACCGCGATTGTCGCCGCCGCCACGGCCGCCACGGCCGCCGCCGCCACCACCGCCACCGCGATCAGTGCGCGGGCGCGCTTCGTTGACATTCAACGTGCGGCTATTCAGGTCTTGACCGTTCAGACCGCTGATAGCAGCCATGGCCGCTTCCTGATCGGACATCTCCACGAAGGCAAATCCTCTTGACTCACCGGTGTATTTGTCCTTGATGATGTTGACGCTTGAAACTTCGCCGAAGCCCTCAAAGGCCTGGCGCAACTGATCGTCTGTCGTGTCAAACGACAGGTTGCCGATGTAGATATTCATTCTACCATCCAGTTTTGTCTGACCTCACACGGCTGTTGATCCCACCGGGATCGGATTCGCTGAGGCAGACTCCTTAGTGCGCACTATTGCGCGTCAGTCTCCACATTAAGCTTTATCAGAGATTTGATCGGATAAACAACAAAGCCTCGACAAGAGCAGTGACGGAAACCATTTTTAACCATTAAGTATATCGGTTTAATTTCGCAATGTCTACAGGAAAATGCAGTTATTTTGTTTCTTAGTCGTCCCGGTTTGAGTGCCGAGTGGTCCGGTGACCGTGCGATCATCATTGTGGTGATGTCGAGAACTTGCCTTACTGCCTGTATTTCGGGACCTTCTGTCGGGCCTGTTGATAAACCCCTCTACCATGAGAAGAAATGCGCCGCGGCGCCGGTGCTGTCAGGCGACTCGCCTGACAGCCAACGAGTTGGAAGGTGGGTGTCGGGCGGGGTCGCCCTACACCACCCACAAATGAGACCTCTTTCAACAAGCCCTGTCGTGTGGGCCACATCATCAGAATGTACCGTGTTTATCGGAATTATCAGAGAAACTACGAGAACGGCAGGCGGCCAAACATCAAAAGGACTTGTCCTCGGGCCTCGAATCAGCTATAGTAACGCTCGCGTTCGTAACCTCGAAATCCATGGAGGTCATCATGCTCACGAGAATTCGCATCAATTGCAATAACTCTATCTGGCTGATTGCTTTAGCAACGCTGCTGTTCAGTCCGGCGCTGACCACGGCCGTCGACACAGACTCTTACCAGATGCCACCCAGGGCAATCGCCGATCTGGCCGATTCCCCGCGTACGCCGGTAGTGTCACTGAGTCCAAACAACGAGTGGATGTTGTTGCTGAAATACCCACCGCTGATCTCGCTTGAGGAAGTCGCCCAGCCGGAACTGCGCATCGGCGGCCTGCGCATTAACCCTCGCCGCAACGGTCCCAGTCGGGAGTGGTACTTCTATGATCTGTTGCTGAAGCGTATTTCCGACGGTTTGGAGCGCCGGGTCACCGGGCTGCCGTCGGGAGCAAAAGTGACCAATACGCGCTGGTCGCCGGACGGTAAGAAGGTCGCTTTCGTAAACCGTGGACCTGACGGCTTGGAGCTGTGGGTAGTGGATGTTTCATCAGGTACGGCTCAGCGGCTGGATTTGCCGCCGCTTAATGCTGCTTATGGCAGTCCGCACCAATGGTTGTCCGACAGCAAGAGGCTGCTGGTACGCACGGTGCCCGCCGACCGGGGGGAAGTACCAGCCGAGCCGGTTGTTCCGACCAGCCCAATTATACAGGAGAACCTTGGTCGCAAAGCACCGGCACGAACTTACCAGGACCTGCTGGAAAATGAACACGATGCCGCCCTTTTTGAGTACTACCTAACATCGCAGGTGGTTTGGGTGACTCTTGACGGTAAGGTCAACAGCATTGGCGCTGCCGGTATCATCAAACGGGTCAGCCCGTCGCCTGATGGCAAGCATATTCTGCTGGAGACAATTCATCGGCCGTTTTCTTACACCGTTCCGGCCTGGTGCTTTCCTGTAAGGATCGAAGTGTGGGATCTCGACGGCAATGTTGTTTACGAGGTGGCCGATATCCCGCTGGCCGATGAAATCCCAATGGCATTCGGTTCCGTCCGCACCGGCCGTCGCGAAGTGGGTTGGCGCGCCGATGCCGATGCAACCCTGTGCTGGGCGGAGGCTCTCGATGGTGGTGACGCTGGCGTCGAGACGGACGAGCGTGACCAGTTGTTCTTGCTGTCGGCGCCTTTCGACGGGAACCCGATACCGTTGATTACCCTGAAGCTTCGCTACAGCAACATCGATTGGGGCAATGATAAGCTGGCCGCCGTCTCCGAATGGTGGTGGCAGACACGCCAGATTCGAGTGTGGCAAGTCAAACCCGGTTCGCCGGAAGCTGAGCCGAAGCTGTTGATGGACCGCTCGTGGGAGGACCGCTACAATGATCCCGGCAGACCGCTGCACACGCGTACGAAACGAGGCAGAACAGTGCTGCTAACGGCCGACAACGGCGGAACTATCTTCCTTTCCGGCGCTGGCGCGTCGCCTGAGGGGGATCGACCATTCCTTGACGAGTTTGACCTGACGACACTTGAGTCCAAGCGGCTGTTTCATTCCGAAGCGCCGTACTACGAGGATCCGGTACGCTTGCTGGACGCGAACAAACGGTTACTCCTGACCAGACGCGAATCTGTTGCCGAGCCTCCCAACTACTTCGTGCGGGATCTCAGAAAAGAGACACTGCGACCAGTGACTGAGTTTCCCCATCCCACGCCGCAGTTGATTGACGTTCAGAAGGAGTTGATCCGCTACCAGCGAGAGGATAGCGTGGATATGACGGCTACTTTATACCTCCCGCCCGGATACAAGGTCGAGGATGGACCACTCCCGATGCTGATGTGGGCCTATCCCCAGGAGTTCAAAAGTGCCGATGCGGCCGGGCAGGTGACGGATTCACCGTATCGATTTGTTCGCATCGGCTCGCATTCACCTTTGATGTGGCTGGTACATGGATACGCCGTGCTCGATGATCCTACCATGCCGATTGTCGGTGAGGGGGACGAAGAGCCCAACGATACCTATGTGGAACAACTCGTATCGAGCGCTCAGGCGGCGGTGGACGAAGTCGTGCGGCGCGGCGTAGCCGATGGTGATCGTATTGCCATCGGCGGGCATTCCTACGGCGCTTTCATGGCGGCCAATCTGCTGGCCCACTCGGATATTTACCGGGCCGGTATCGCCCGTAGCGGCGCCTATAACCGGACCCTCACACCGTTCGGATTTCAATCGGAAGAGCGCAATCTCTGGGAAGCGCCGGAGGTGTATTTTGCTATGTCACCGTTCATGCACGCTGAACAAGTGAATGAACCGATCTTACTGATTCATGGAGAGGCCGACAACAATTCCGGCACCTACCCGCTGCAGAGCAAACGCTTTTACTCGGCCCTGAAAGGTCAGGGCGCCACGGCGCGTTTGGTGATGTTGCCCCACGAAAGTCATGGATACCGTGGTCGTGAATCGGTCATGCACATGCTCTGGGAAATGACCGAATGGCTGGACAAGTATGTGAAGAATGCTGAACCGAGGGAGCACTTGAAGACAAAGGGTGAGGCAGGCGCCGAGGACAATTGATGCACCGGCCGCTGTGCCCGTTTACACTTACAGACCTAAGATGTTGAGGTTCTGATGAAGTACACCAGCGAAACACAGGCGCGATTACGAGTCGTTCTCGCGATCCTTATCCTCCTTGCCATGGTGCCGACGGCAGATGTTGCGGCGGCATTCCGATTCGTTGTCGTCGGTGACCGCACCGGCGGTCACGTGGAAGGAGTCTACGGAGAAATCCTCGATGAAGTCCAGCGCCTTCGCCCGGATTTCGTTATAACGGTCGGTGACATGATCGAGGGATACACCGAAGACAGCACCCGGTTGAACTCAGAATGGAAGGAGTACCTGGGTCTGGTAGACGGACTGTCCATGCCGATCTATTACACGCCCGGCAATCATGACATCACCAACGAAGTAATGCGGCCGTTTTACCTCCGTTATGTTGGCGAGCCGTATTACTCATTCGATTATGGCGACTGCCACTTTGTTGTAATAGACAACGCTCCCGGCGGCGGCGGTCCGGCCGAGCCACTCCCGGAGGAGCAGTGGAACTGGCTGGTGAACGACCTGGCCGACCACGCTGATGCCGCCTTCACGTTCGCTTTCTGTCACAAACCGTTCTGGTACGAGAACCGCTTCGAGGGCAAGTCGGATTCTCTGCACGACCTACTGGTGCAGTACGGAGTCGACGCCGTCTTTACGGGACATTATCATCGTTATTTCACGGCTGAACTTGATGGTATTCTGTACACCGGCGTTGGATCATCCGGGGGCGGCGCTCGCTCGACATTCGAGTATCTCCAGTACCATTTCATGTGGGTGACTGTCGACGAGCAGGGGATAGCTATCTCTCCGATCGACAAGAGCAGCGTGCAACCGTGGGACTATGTTACGGCCGAGAATATGCGTCTGACCGATCGCATTCAGCAGTTGGCTGTCGCCATCAGCGACGCCATACCGGTGGTGGATGATCTTGATATATCAGCCGCCGGTCTGTCTGTCGATATTCGTAACCTCAGTGATAAGTATCCGGTACTGGATACACTTCGCTGGGAAGTGCCTTCGGGATGGAGCGTCCGACCGTCCAGTCTGGCGGTATCGCTGGAGCCGGGCGAGGAACAACAGTTGACCTTTGATATCAGCGGAAGCGGTGACTTGTATCCGGTGCCGACCTTGACACTTGCCTTTCCCATAGCGGATGATAAGTCTGTGATAGTGCAGCACGACTTGCAGGTTGCTCGGCAGGTAACATGCTTTGGTGCAGCCTCACGCCCCGTGATTGACGGTGATCTCTCGGAAGCTCTCTGGCATGATCCGACAACAAGGTTGTTCGGTCCGGACGGTACTGCGATGGAGATCGACTCGGTTCAGTTCTACTTTGCGCACGACGAGAGTAACCTCTATCTTGGCGCCCTCTGTCACGAAAGCATGATCGATTCACTGCGAGCCGGCGTTACCGAGCGCGACGGCGCCGTCTATGGTGAGGATTGCGTCGGCTATTTTTTCCATCCGGTGGAGGGTTCCGACACAGTATACCAGGTTTACATCAACCCGTTGGGTGCCGTGTTCGATCAGATGATTGTGTGGGACGATGATGGTCACTATGATGCGGACCGTGACTGGAACGGTGACTTTGAGATCAAGACGGTTCGCGCCGACTCCTTCTGGTCGATGGAAGTACGTATCCCGTTCGCACAGCTTGGTGCTGCCGGACAACAAGGGGAGACGTGGCGCATAAACTTCCGACGTAAACAGAAACGCTTCGACAGTTCTGCCGACTGGCAGGCGCCGATTGATTACGATCCTGCGACCTTCGGACATCTGTCCATAGAGTAGACCTGACCCGGATGGTTCATCAATACTCCTCGAAGGCGTCATTGCGAGGTGCGAAGACACCTGTGTCGCAGCGACGCGGCAATCTCAGTAGGGCAGGATCCCATACGCGCTAACTTAGGCAGTATCCGGTACCCCACCCAGAGTGAAGCCAGAGGCGGAACGCCGGGTGGGAACACATTTTCTGTTGTCTCAGTGGACTAAAGTCAGCGCCTATGGGCAGGATCCCTGCGATCCTGCAGAAACTCGGGTGGCCCACCATTCATGGTGGGGCCAACCTCCTACTCCCCCAGCACCAGCGTCTGCCGATCTACCAGTTGTATCGGATCCACAGGATTGTCGCGGGCATAGACCTCAGCTACATACGAACCAGGCGAGACATTGATTACGGTTGCAGTTACCATGAAGTAACACAGGCAGTACTGCCAGTCATCGGAGATATTGAACTCGTAGAACCGCAAGGTGTCTCCCACCTCGGAGAGCTCTACGGCAATGATGCCGCCACAGTTGAAATAGCCGTTGAGATGTTCCATGTCGAGCGTGTCACCGTGGTAATAGTAATTGACCTCAGCCGTGTCATCTGCGCCGTAGCGTGGCAGGCAGCCGCTGTCCCAGTAATCGATCAGCACGGGACCGTTTTCGGGGATGTCGAACTGCACGGTACCGACAGTATCACCCCATATCCCTATCAGAACGAGAGTGTATGAACCCTCAGCCAAGTCGTAGATGACGGACTCAAGATCAAACCAGCAGATGCAATCGCACTCCCATCCAGTGTCAGCCTCAAAGCCGGTGATCACGTCGCCGGCCAGGTTATAGTCAACGTAGTACCATAGACAGCATTGGTAATAGGCGTCATCATGGTATACGTGAACGTCGTTGCCGATCACTTCAACCCTCAGCGTGCCACGATCACCGGTTGCTAACGCCGTAGACGTTTCCTTCTGAGCGTCACCAAGGGTGGTGTCTCGGCAAGCTGCATCGACCTCAGAATGGTCCGTGATCACATCGAACGGGCAAGCCGGTGGTACGCAGCCTCCAAACATGTAATCGATAAAGAAGACCAGGTCGGCGATATCGATCTGGCTGTCGAAGTGGAAATCCGCTGTCGGCGGATAAGGTAGCGGTGGTCCGCCGGTGAACATGTGGTCGACTAGGTAAACCAGGTCGGAAATATCCACATTGCCGCTCATGTCCATGTCGCCACAGGTGGCGGCCATGCCGCTACCGGCAAACGCCACCGAAGCAACCGTCAACATCAGTACTGTTATCCTTTTCATGATTCTTCCCTCTAATCTAAACGGCTCCTATCCATCTATCTTTGTTCTCAACTCGTCTCCATCAGTGGAGAGTGATAACCTGCCGATCCAGCAGGAACTCATCCAGCCAGGGATAATCCTGATTGTAGATTTCGGCAATGTAGGTGCCCGCCGGAATGCCGGCCACGATGACAGTCATATCGTAGTAGCACATGCACGGTACGGGGACCATGTCGTTCAGGTTATTCTCGTGAAAACGCAGGGTGTCACCTACCCACTCGAACTCCACCACCAGTATGGCGGCACAGTTGAAGTATCCGTTGGGGTGATGCATACTCAGTGTATCACCCGACCATGAGTAGTTGACATTCGGGTCGCCCTGCTCCGGCCAGTCCTTCATCTGGCAGTCACCGATAGTGACATAGATAATACCGGTTTCAATCACGGCAGTGTCAACGCCCACCAGGTCGCCTTCGATTCCAAACAGGGTCACGATGTATTCGCCCGGCGACAGATTGTGGATGACAGACTCAAGATCAAAAAAGCAATAGCAGTCACAAAACTCGCTGGTGTCGGTCTCAAAACCGAAAATATGATTCCCGAACTGGTAGTATTCCACATAGTAGCCGAGACAGCACTGGTAGTATGCCCCCGGGTGGTATACGTGAATCTCGTTACCGACAGCTTCGATGTACATTCCCCGCTCCGACGGCGGTGAGCCGTCCCCACCTTCCTCCGGCAAGCACCCACCGCTGTTGTCGGTGTGATTGTCGATTACCTCAAATGGGCACAGTGGTTCGCAATCAGGCAGCACAAACCAGCAGTCGACCCAGCAGACCAAATCCGAGATGTCGATCTGACCGTCGCCGTCGCAGTCGGCGGTGGGGGGGAAGGGCAGAGGCGGGCCGCCGGAGAACATGTAATCGACCAGGTATACCAAGTCGGCGATGTCGATACTGGCGTTGAAATCCATATCACCGCATACCGGCTCACTACTCATACTACTGACCCCCACCAGCAGCAAGAATGCTGTAAGCACAGATAGTTTTCGCATCACTTCAGTCCTATAGTAGTGTGCTCGAAAAACGTACTATGATACACATAAGTATATACAACACACCACTATTGGTCAAGTAAAAAGTTGCCTGCCGCTGACGACGAATCAAACAGCCTTCAGGGCTTTAGTCCCCGGCAGGCTCGGATGTCAGAAAAAGGGCCGTCCTTGTTTCTCAAGAACGGCCCATGAGGCTTGTGTTTCTGTCAGGCGTTCACCACGGCCAGGTGCACGAAGGAGCGGCTCCGCTGTTGAACATGTATTCCACCAGGTGAACCAGATCGCCTATGTTAAGACCCGGTGAGCCGTCCATATCCGCGGCGGATACTACTGGTGGTTCAGGCCCCTCATTGAACATGTGGTCGACGAGGTAGGTAAGGTCGGCGATATCAACACTGCCGCCGTTATCATCGATGTCCCCGCAGATCGGAATGATACTGACTTGCGCCTGAACGGTATCGCCGGCTCCGACGTTGTCCTCTACCGCGAGAGCAACCGCGAAGTTTCCGTAGTCCTGGTATTGGTGAGCTACGTTTTCTCCATCGGCGCTGTCGCTGTCACCAAAGTGCCAATGCCAGGCTACGACTGTGCCGTCGACATCATACGAACTGCTGTTGAATTGGATGGTATCATGCCGCGTCGGATTGTCCGGACCAAAGTCGAACTCGGCTACCGGGGGCAGGTTACCGGTGCATTCGGATTTCCCGGCATAAGGGACGAAGTTCTGGGCGGTGACGGTAACATACATGTCGCCCAGATTCGTCGGGGTTATCTCGAAACTCACATCCCCGAGAAAGTCGGTGTAGTCGGTTTCATAGATCTCGTCCCCTTTCCACAGGCAGACGTAGGCGTTATCCACTGGGCCTCCCGTCGCCTTCTCGACGTGCACATCAAACGTGGAAGCAGTCACCGGGAATGTTTCCGGGTGTGTGACGACCAGGGTCTTGATAGTGTCCGTCCAGATCGGCATTTCCGGCTCGCCCAGGAGATTGAGCGTCCACTGGGCGTAACGATAATATTCATCGCTGTGAGGACAATTGGCTTTGGACCAGGCCAGTGCCTCACCCAGGTGGTACTGCTGATAAACGAATATCGCTCGCCACCAGTACATGTCGAGCCGTCCCGACAGGCCCGAGGCATCACCCACGTAGAACCAGCCGGATCGGGTGTTGCCGGTGTACGACACCCCGGCTTCGAGAGCGTTATAGATAACGAAGTACTCCGAGATAGCGTCACTGTGATCCATTTCGTTGGCGTGGCACCCCAGGGAGAACATGTTGCACATCTTGCCGCTGTTGGTCAGAGCGTTGACGTGTGAGATGTACATGTAGGAACCATGGTTCCTGTCGCCGGTGCCCATGGCGGTAGCACCACTGTGATCGCTGTGGTTGACCAGATTCTGCCCGGCGTTGATGGCGTTGATGAAATCGGTGCGGTGGTTGGTTGGATCGCTGTCATAAACCTTGGTGACGTTGATCTGAGCAGGAATGTACGTGTTATCGATAGCCTGTTTCATGGCCTCGCTGGCCGTCAGAGTGTACCAGGGATGTTCATCAGCAAGCGTGAGATCCATACCCAGCAGGCAGGCGTTCAGGGCGTAGTCGTCCATAGGCGGGTCCATCTCATACTTGAGCAGCTTGTTGATGAAAGTGTTGATCTGAGTGCTTCCCTCCGCGGTCACGCGCCCGACATATACTTCATAGACCCAGTCGTTGTCATAGTCTCCGTAGTATTGGTCGCTGGGGATGTTGTCGCCGCAATAGCTGCGGTACTCGAAAGGTACCGTGCCATGCTCGCCGCCGATGAGAATGTAGTTGGTGCCCCAGTTGTCGTGAGCGTCGATGACAAAAGCGCGTATCTTGTCCTGGTTGTCCGAGCCGGAATAGTTGGCGTAAATATAGCTGGTAGTGACTATTGTGTCACGAACCCCTTTTTTGGTGTGCCATTCGGCCAGCGGTTCCCACGAGGGGGCATTGCCGTCGGACGTGATAATGACATGAGCGAACGGCCCGGCTGACGGAAGGTCCGGCAGGCGACCAGCGAACGGCGAAACGGCGAGAGAGACCAACTGCTCGTTGACAACCATGTTCTTCACTGTCTGCTCGTAGGTGAGACGTCCTCTTTCGGAGATGTTGAGGGGGAGGTAGTCGCCACAGATGTATCCGTCGGCGCCTTCGATCACAAAGGTGATGGACGTATACATTTGCAGTTTCCCGAGCTTAGGGAAATAGACCAGAGGGCAGACTTTGATAACGGCCATACCCTGACCGGCCAGGTCGATCTGCGAGACCAGTTCCACCGACTTGAGCGGGTAAGGAGTCTCTAAACTGTAGATGTCGGGGTTGGGCTCAATCAACTCCAGGTCATCAGTTGTCTGACCTACCTTCAAAGGCCGTTGGGCGGGGAGGATGTCATACCGACCATCAACCTCTTGGATAGTGAAAACAACAACTCTGACCGTTTGGGCAGCCATGCCGGAAGGCAGTGCGATCCTGATCTCCCGCGCGGGCAGCATCGGCTCGCCGAGTTGCGAAAGGTAGTTCCCATCGCCGAGCCTGACTGCATCGTACCCCAACACCTTGTCGAAGGTCAACTCATGCTGCGAAAACTCAATGGTGTGCCGGACCTGCGTCCCGGTGTCGGCCAGAGCATTCGTGGCCAGGAGACCACTGAAAGCTGCATACACCACGAAAAAAGCGATCACAGAGACCGCCCTCAATCCGAATGCTACATGTTTTTCAGAATAGGATTTGTTCATCGTTCTTGCCATACCTCTCATATCGTCAATAGTACTCAGTTGTCATCAGTATCAGACTGCACACCAGTCTAAGGGCGTGCCGCGTGTGTACCAGTCAATTGCAAGGTAGTAGTTTTTTGTGATTTGTCAATTAGTAAGCGCGCTTGTGTAAGCGCGCTTACTGTTGCCTTTCGGTCGACCGGTGAAGTGTGCTGAGAGGGCGTCAATTGAGGATAATTGCTTGAAAAACATCTCCCTTTAGGTTAACTTCCCGCCCAATGTAGAGCGGTTTTGGCAGGAATCGGCCACAGGGTCGTAAGGAACAGAGCAGTTATGAGCGAAAAGCAGGACATGAGCGAAAACTATCTAAGAACAAAACAACTGATTGGTTACATCCCGCGCAAGGCTGCCAATGCCGAGGTTTATGCCGACCTCGGGTTCAAGTGCGGCTTGGAGATCCATCAACAACTGATGACCGACAAGAAGCTGTTCTGCCGCTGTCCAGCCGGTGTCTACCATGACAAGGAGGACTTCGATGCGGAGGTCATCCGACACATGCGTCCCACCCTGTCTGAGTTGGGCGAGTATGATGGTACCGCCCTGATGGAGTTCAAGACCAAAAAGAACATCGTCTATCGCCTTAAAAATCAAACCGCCTGCACCTACGAGATAGACGATACACCGCCGTTTCCGATTGACCGCCAAGCCCTCGATATCGCCATCCAGATAGCCCTGATGCTCAAGACCAACATCGTTGGGGAACTCCATATTACCCGCAAGCAGTATCTCGACGGCAGTATCCCAACCGGCTTTCAAAGAACCGCGATTGTCGGTATCGAAGGAGAGATCCCTCTGACCGGCAAGACGGTGCGCATTATCCAATTGAGCATAGAGGAGGACTCCTGTCGTGAGGTCTCTGATATCGGTCACTGGCGTGTCTACGCGACTGACCGGCTCGGCATGCCTCTTATCGAAATGGTGACCTATCCGGATATGACAACACCAGATGAGGCCGCGGAGGCGGGCCAGTATCTTCGCTTTCTGGCAAGAAGCTCCGGGTTAGTGCGAACCGGTATCGGTGCGGCGCGAGAGGATGTCAACGTCAGCATTACCGGTGGTACCAGAGTTGAGATCAAGGGCGTGGCGCACATTGCCTGGATTCCGGAACTGACTCACAACGAGGCGTTCCGACAGAAAGCGCTGCTGGAGATCGCGTCGAGGTTACAAAAGTCAGGTTGTGGTGACGGCTGGAAGCCGGCGATACAAACTTTCCCGGCTTGGTTGCTGGGCGGTTTCTATTCGGCCATGTCGGCATACTCCAACGACGGCCATCGCCTCGTAGCGGTCAACCTGCCTGGGTTTGCGGACAGCCTGTCGTTCTTTACCCAGCCGGGGAAAGTGTTTGCCGATGAGATCAGCGGTCGGTTGAAGGTCGTGGCTTGTTTGGAACAGCCGAATATGCTGGCGTCGGAACATGTTCGAGAGGAGTTGATCCTCTCTGAGCAGGATGCGTCGGAGATTCGTCGTCTGCTGAATGCAGCGAAGGATGATGCGCAGATGGTTCTGTGGGGTTCGCCGGAGGATATCGATACTGCTATCGAGACGATTGAAGAGCGCTGTCTGATGGCCTTCGAGGGGGTGCCGAACGAGACCAGAAAGGGGTTGCCGGACGGCACCACGATATTCGAACGGGTCCTTCCCGGTCCGGACCGCATGTACCCCGATACCGACTCGGCTCCCATCCCGATCGAGGATGAACACATTGAGACAATACGCACCCAGGTTCCGGTGGCCGTAGATGTGCGTGTAGGGCAGCTTCGAGAATGGGAGGTTCCCGAGGATACCTATCCCTATGTGCTTAGCCGGAATCTGCTACCGACAATCGACCGCATTGTCAGTGAGTGCAGTTTGCCGCCGCGCTTTGTCGGTACGCTGTTCGGTCATACGCTCAAGATGCTCGAGGGTCGACAGTCCCGGGCGTCGGGGTTCAGCTACAATAAGGTTTATGGCCTAACGAAGTTTGTGATTGATCGCGGTCTTGACAAGGACATTCTGAAGGCCATGCTGCCGGTGCTGTATGAGCATCCTAACATGGTGTTCGAGTCGGTGCTGACCACGATCGGTTTCAGTTCTGCGACGGAGAATGAAATCCTGAGTCACCTGCCGGCCTTGAAAACCAAGTTCCGTGATGTCTGTACAAGTTCGGATCCCAATGCATGCACCGACTGGATCATGGGGCGACTGCGAAAACATGCGCTTGGCAATATGCCGCTTCGAAAACTCCGAACTCTCGTTGAGAGGGAGGTCAATCATGAGTGATATCTTCAAGGGGTACAAAGGTGCTGCTTTGTCAACCCTGAAATCGTTCAATGTACGCGTCTGGAGCGAGGCGCTGGTCAAGACCAGTCGAGGAGAGTTCAAGGGAATCGTCCTGCCGCGCTCCGAGAATGACGACGACCGGCATATCGTACTCAAGCTGGCCACCGGTTACAACGTCGGGATCGACATCGGCACCATCAGCGAGATGAGCGAGTACGGCTACAAAGAGGCGCACTACAAGATACCTGAAAAAGAGTTCCCAACCTCCCCCGACAAACCCAGCATCAAGCTGTTCGGCACCGGTGGCACTATCGCCTCGCGGCTCGATTACCGTACCGGCGCGGTGATCCCGGCTTTCTCACCGGGCGAACTGTACGGCGCCGTGCCGGAACTGGCCGACATCTGCAACCTGACCACCGAGAAGCTGTTTGCCGTCTTCAGTGAGAATATGGGACCGCAGCAGTACATCAAATTGGCTATCGCTATCGGTAAGGAGATCGAGAACGGCATTGATGGCATCGTTGTCGGTCACGGCACCGACACCATGCACCACACGGCCGGGGCACTCGCTTTCATGATCCAGAACTCACCCGTTCCTATCGTGATCGTCGGTTCACAACGTTCGTCGGATCGGCCGTCGTCGGACGCTGCCCTGAATCTCATCCACGCCACGACAGCCGCCGCCGAGTCGGACATTGCTGAAATCATGGTCTGCATGTTCGGTCCCACTTCGGATGAGTATGGGCTGCTGCATCGTGGCACGCGCGTGCGTAAGATGCACTCGTCGTATCGGTCCACCTTCCGCACCATCGGCGACATCCCGCTGGCTATGATCGACCGCGACAAAATCACACCGTTGACCGACAATTACAACCGTCGTCGCAGCGATCACGATGTCAAGATCACAGCGGTGTTTGAAGAGAAGGTGGCCTTGGTCTACTACTATCCCAACATGATGCCGGACATTATCGACTCGCTGGTCGATAACGGCTACAAAGGGATCGTCATTGCCGGGACCGGGTTGGGGCATGTCAACAAAGCGGTCTATGGTTCGGTTGAGCGCGCCACCAAGGCCGGCGTTGCCATCTACATGACGGTGCAGACATTGTGGGGATATGTGCACATGTTCGTCTATGACACCGGGCGTGACCTGATGGCCAAGGGGATCATCCCGACTGAGAACATGTTGCCGGAGGTGGCGTACGTCAAACTCGGCTGGGCGCTGGGACAGACGAGTGACCTCGCCGAGGTCAAAAAGATCATGCTCACACCAATTGCCGGGGAGATCACCGAGCGCGAGCCGTACAACGGCTATCTAATCTTGCAGGGCGGCATTCCTGAGGTGGAAGAGTTTCTCAAGAAGGTGCATAAGTAGGCTCCTCGTGGGCGGATACTGGATACGCTGTTGTGTCAGGTCTTGATTCCGCTTCAGCGGGATTGTGACCTGACACATTAGTAGATGCACACTACAGCATCAGATCACACGCCCGGCTTCGCCGTTAGCAAGACCTGACGCAACACACGTACTGGACATTGGCTATCGCCGGTATGGCGATGATAGAGAAGATGGATTCCCGCTTTCGCGGGAATGACAACATCGATTAGAGTAGGGCAGGATCCCTGTGATCCTGCCATCTACATCTCGTCAGGTTCCAAGGAACCTGACCTACAGGATTGCCAAAACGTCATCCTGAGCATTTCCCCCAAGGTCATCCAGAGCATTCTCCCCAACGTCATCCTGAGCGGAGTCGAAGGGTGGCGTACCCTGTGGGCGGACTCCGTACCGGGGTGGTTGACCGCTGCTGATGAAAGAGTCAGCGAAACCTGCCGATAATAGAAAGATAGGTAGACTGAAAAATCTTAATGGGGTGCGCTCACAACGTGCTTAGTAAAAGATGACCTACTTTGAAGTCAAAGAGCGGCTGAACAGTCTGGTTCGATTCAGGAAGCTGTACGTGGAGTACCTGAAATTCACCAACCGTGAATCAAACCCGGCTGCTCAAATGGTCCGCGCCCGGATGGAGCCATTAGTGACGCTGACGGTGGATTCACTGAAACGCGTAAGCTTGGGCTCAATGCTGACCAAAGACGCTCCGGCTCGGGGCGGCAAAACGATCAAGGTCAACCTCATTCGGGCGATATTCCGTGACAACGTGATTCGAGACTACAACCTCGACGACCGCGTACCTGTCAGGATTCTCGACAGCGGCATCGTCAAGTACCGTACACGACTATGGCAGCAGAAGATCCAACTATTCAATCCCATCTTCTGGCTATATCAGATGACCGCCTTCTTGGCCGTGTTGCCGTTTCACATCCTCCGCCGCGCTGGTTACGACACCGGACGAGCCGAAGAGTCTTCGTTGGTGCGTCTATTCGTAGTCTCATTCCAACTAGCCTGCCTCTTTGTGGTTTTCAATTGGCTTGGATTGGTCGACTGGTTTCACTACTACCTGTTGGCTTGGTAGCAATCCTGTAGGTCAGGTTCCTTGGAACCTGACAGGCAAGCCTGCTCTTCGCGCTTCGCGCGTGTCAGGAGCGCAGGGCTCCTGACCTACTAATTGACGATGCCCCTACCAGCAGGGGAGAGGCTCGCAGCCGCCGGTGAACATGTAATCCACCAAATAAATCAAATCCGAAACGTCGATTGTCAGGCTACCGTCGATGTCGGCTTCCTTCGTACATGTCGTTGCTGGTCCGCCTGAAAACATGTAATCGACCAGATAAATCAGGTCGCTGATAGTCACCTCATCGGCAGGGTCAGCATCGATATTCCCGCGTATACCCATACAGCAACTTGTTACGTCCAAGGAACCGGACATTGTCTCAGGTTGATAGTCCAGGAACCGACTGTAATACATCGGCAAGTAGGAAGTGTAGCCGCCCAGTACAATCGGCACTGACTGACCCGGGACAGCGTCTGAAGGCACACTGAAGTAGATTTTCAACACCGGTCCGGTCCCGGATTCAAGGTCCGGCTGGGTGTTGGGCGTGGCTGAGGTAAGCAGCCCGAAGGTCGCGCGTTTGCTGGAGGGTGCGTAATGCACTATTTCAACTTCTTCGAAGTAATCAG
>JAUWMW010000038.1 GCA_030612965.1 bacterium | reverse complement strand
ATGACATAGTTGCAGGTGCGGATAGTAAACAGACGGGTCAACAGGGCGACCGTCCGGCGCATCGCCTTACTGCTGGTGTACGGCCCGAAGTAGGTGGCGCCATCTTTTTCGAGTCGCCTGACTATAAGCACGCGTGGGAACGGTTCGTTGGTGGTGATTTTGATATAGGGAAAATGTTTGTCGTCCTTGAGGTCGATGTTGTAGCGCGGTTTGTGCTCGCGGATGAGGTTGGCCTCGAGAATCAACGCCTCGATCTCGGTGTCGGTCAGCATCAGATCGAAATCGACGGCCCTGGAGACCATGCGCCGCGTTTTGGGATCGAGATTGCGAGCAGACTGAAAATATGTCCGCACACGATTGCGAAGGTTCTTGGCTTTACCGATGTAAATGATTTTGCCCTGAGCGTTGGTGAACATATACACCCCGGGCGATCTCGGCAGGTTCTTGAGCTTCAGACGCAGCTCAGGGGTGGCGGGCCTCATTTTGAATCTCGGGCTGGATACTCCAGAATGCGACGAGCATCGACATACCGTTCCGACCAGTATTTCTCTTTGAGCTTGCTGATGATAACGCCTCGTGAGGTCGACGCATGTATGAACTCGCCATACCCTATGTAAATGCCCACATGCGACACCGGCCTGCTATCGGTGCGGAAAAACACCAGATCGCCATAGAGCAACTGCCTGCGATGGGCCGGCGTACCGATGCGATATTGACGGGCAACAGTGCGCGGCAGATCGCGACCGTCGAATTTCTTGAAAACCTTGAGAACGAAGTGTGAACAGTCAACACCCGTTTCATGCGGGGACTGCCAAGCGTACGGTTTCCCCAGATAGCTTTGCATGATCACGCCCAACCGCAAGGAATCGTTGGTGGTGAGTCGCACCGGCTGTCGAGGTTTGTCAAGAGCCGGACGCTCTTCCCCCCCGGTCCGGAAGCGAGGATGCGGTTGACAACCGATTGTAATCGCCATCAACGCTATAGTGAGAAGTCTAATCCACATTACGTCAGTCTCGGGTATATTATACCGAATCTCCGCAGGTAATATATCCGGCAGGCGATCAGCAGAGCAACAATAAACAACAAGTATCCGGGATAGTAAAAACCGGCGAGTATAGTCAACATCAAGAGCGGAGCCTTGGCCGAAAACAGATCCAACTTCGATGAGCCGAACAATGTCGCCATCAGAATCAAGATCGCCGCGAAGAGTGACAGGTAGACCAACCCGGCCAGATTCGCCGCCCAGGCGACGGCAAGCGACGCCAACATCAACACCAGTGCCAGTATCCGCGCCGCAGTGGGACCGACGGCGACCGCGATAGTCCGTTTGCCGGTAGCATCATCGCCCGAGCGGTCGGGGAGGGTAGTCAGGATATGAACTGAGGCAACGGTGAAAAAGAAGTAAAACGAAGAAGCCCAGTCGACGGCGGCCAGAGCATGCTGGTCAGTAAACGGCCCAACTGTGATCGGAACCAGGAACCCGAAGCACCAGGCGTTGGCCAACAGTCCGGCCAGCGGTCGATCTTTCAATCGTAGTGGGGAAGCTGAATAGAACCAGGCAAAAACAAAACCCTGCAAGAAAATCAACAGCATGAGTCGCGATGTCAAACCGGCGATGGTGGTCCCCACAAGTGAAAGGATGAGATAACCGATCATAAAACCCCGCGCCGTGGTTAGTTCACGCTGCAAAAAACCGAGTTTGTCGTTGAGGGTGTCGGATTCATAATCGAAGATCTGATTGACATAGAAGGCGCCGGCGGCCAGCAGACTCAGGCATATCATCGTAATCAGGCTCGGCAGGCCGAAACTGTCGCCGCTATGCTGGTCAGGCCTGTGAAGACTGACGAGATAGACCGACCATAACGGCAGATGCAGCATGGGTCGTGACGCAAAGAAATAATCGATGATCTTCATGGCACTAACAAGCTGTAGAAAAACCCGAAACAATAGACAGAAAAGCGGTTTCGTTGTGTTGCCTGTCATTCCCGCGCAGGCGGGAATCTATCTGAACCAACGAGTTACTGGATGCCCGCCTTCGGGATCTTCGGGAGACCCATAATATTGTGCGCGGCAGATCTCCCTGGCTGCCCGTTTGAAGGACGTATCCAGGGCAATCAAGGGGCAGACGAGGACGTCTGCCGCCCACAGCGTAATCGATGATCTTCATACCGTCAGAGTGCGCAGATAGAAATACATAAACGGTGCCGCAAACAGCAGCGAATCAAATCGATCGAGCACGCCGCCGTGTCCGGGAATGACACGTGATGAGTCCTTGATGCCAAGCGACCGTTTCCACATCGACTCAACCAAATCGCCCAACTGCCCGAACAGCGAACATCCGAGAGCAATGACCAGGATATGACCCAGCCCAATCTGCGGCAACCTCCAGAAGTGCATTAGCAGCCCGACGGCGACAGCGCCGAGCAGTCCGCCGATGAAACCCTCAACCGTTTTGTTAGGCGAGACGGTCGGCGCCAGTTTGTGGCGGCCAAGCCAGGAGCCGATGCCCATCGCGGCGGTGTCACCGATCCATAGCAACCCGAAAAGAAACAACAAGCAGTCGCCACCGGCAACCGAACCGAATCCCTCGCCGACTTTGTAAACGAAGGGATAAAGCAGACCGATATAGGCCACACCCCACAGCAGACGACTATGGCGCCGGAACAGATCGGCCGGCGACTGCTTGCCAATACCCAACAGTACTGCGGTTATGACAAAGAACAGCAGGATCGGTGTACCCTCGTAACCAAGAATTTCTGCTCGACCGGCCAAGAATGTACGCGGTTCCCCAAAACCGGTAGCCAGCCAAAATGTCGACGCGACAGCGATGAAGCTAAGCCAAAAGAAACCGGAGCGCGGTGGGGACCCCTCATTGACAAGAAACTCGATAACAGCAACAGAAGCCGCCAGCATGAGCATCCCGAACAGCCAGCCTCCCCCCTGATAACAGATCCACAGAATGATCGGGATGGTAACCACCGCCACAGCGATCCGGGCGGCCAGATTACGGCTCATCGTTTTGTCCTCTTGCTGATTCGTCCGAAACGTCGCTCCCTTTGCTGGTAATCGGCGATGGCCTCAAACAACTCGCGCCGCCCGAAATCAGGCCAGAGAGTGTCGATGATATGCAACTCGGTATAGCTCGTTTGCCAGAGCAGGAAATTTGAGATACGGCGTTCACCGGAAGTTCTAATCAGGAGATCGGGATCCGGCAATGAGGCTGTGTACAAAAAACTGGAGAACAACTCCTCGTCAATCTGGGATGGATGTATCATACCGGCCTTGGCGGCGTTGACAATCGCCTTGACGGCATCGAGTATCTCGGTGCGACCACCGTAGTTCAGGGCCAGGTTCAACACCAACCCACGATTATCGCGGGTTTTCTCTTCAGCCCGAGCCAGCACTTTGCGGCGAGCGATCGACAGACCGCTGATGCGACCCGTCGTGATCAGCTTGACGTCATTCTTCATCAGTTCATCGATCTCTTTGCGCGTCGTGCGGCTTAACAGGGACATAAGAGCCGCCACTTCCTCGCGCGGACGTTTCCAATTTTCAACAGAGAAGGTGTACAGTGTCAGATATTGAACGCCGATCTCACTGGCGGCCCGTACCGTCTTCTTGACCGCCTTCACACCGGCCTCGTGACCAAAGGTGCGCGGCTTGTTGCGTCGGGCGGCCCAGCGACCGTTGCCGTCCATGATGATTGCTACGTGGCGTGGAATCGGTTCGGGATTGTTCAGGATGGTTTCTTTGAAACTGTCGGATTTGTGCATCATGATGCCAAGCTACAAATCACTCCCTGACATGGCAAGCGCAATTAACATCCGAACGGAGTAGCGCTCACGGGCGGTCGACCCTAACGGCATCAATCCGCGTTTCCAACCTGTAATTCTCCGTGGAAAATACCCCCTCCCTGGCTCCCACCTCCCAGATAGAATCCGGGAATAGAAAACCTTCCCGTTCCGACACCCGGTAGCAGCGAGAGAATCGCTTATAACCCTCGCGATGCGGGTAGTAAAGGTAGAGTCGGCGTAACAAATATGAGTCGCGATCAATAACGACCAGACCCACTGGTAGTGAATCCTCGACCTTTGGTGTGTCGAAGCCGATGGCTAACAGTTCCCCGCCGGTATCGTTGGGGTAGAAAGTGTATCGATATGGCGCGTCAAACAGATCGGGGATCAAGAACTGCTGTTGCATCTTAACATCAGACGTGGCCGTTTCCACCACCTGCGAGTCCAATGATCCGGAACTGAACCAGTAGCACACGATAGCGGTATCGACGCTGGTAATCCGTCCGTTGGAAGCGACTCTCTTGTAGTGAGAGGTAGTCAAAAGGGAGAATTTCACCCCATTCCCAAGGGGGTCGGACTCCGCTGAGACAGATGCGGCCTGCGTGCAGTAGAACTCGAGCACTGGATCACCGCCGTAACTATCGTCGGCAAAGCCGGTTGCGGTCGCAATTAGAGCAACCATCGCGATCCATAATACCCGGATATGGTACTTTTCTATTGACATTCGCTGCTGAATATACGTAGAATAAGTGAAGTTGCCAACCGTACATTCTGAGGAAATCGACAGCAACGTCAATCTCAAAGACCGGTTGGTGTCGGCAACGTTGCTGGGGAAATCGGTTTGATGAAGACAAGAAACAGGAGGTTATGATATGTTTGTCAAAGAGATGTTGAAATCTACGCCTAAGGACATCATCACGGTTGATCCGTCGACGGATCTATGGACGGCAATGGAGACCCTGATATCCAACAAGATCGGCTGCCTGCCCGTTCTGGATAGTTCCGGTACTTTGGTCGGAATCCTTGATGACAAGGATATTTTCCGCGCCGTGTATGAAAATCAGGACAGTTTCGAAAAGTTCACTGCCGGTGAGCTGATGACATCCAATCTGATTATCGGGATGCCGGACGACGACTTGAACTACATCGCCGGTTTGATGGCCAAGAACAACATACGCTATGTCCCGATCATGGACGACAAGAAGATGGTTGGGCTGATCTCGCCGGGCGATGTCGTGAAAGCGCAAATGACCCATATCGAGATTGAGAACCGCTACCTGAAGATGTACATGGAGGGTACACACTTGGGCTGAGGGCCATTCCCTTGAGTCCCGGCCTCGCGATCTTGTGTCTGCATTTAATCTGACCTGGTAAGTTCCGTTATCGAGCCAAGCGGTTTCACGACCGATCGTAAGCCGACTGGTTAGTTGAAAAACACCTCCGTCGGATCAAGGTTTCGCCGAAAATAGTTCGTTTTAATCTCCGGCGAAGTTACTTGTTCTGGTTGTCAATTGGTCTCCGATCAATTATGATTGACCATAGTTCAGAGAGATGGTCCCCAGTGAATATGATCACAGGACGTCCGCCGGACATGTGTGAAGAGTATCGACTGCCCTGTTAAACAGGAGAAAGAACAATATGTTGGTAAGAGATCTGTTGAAGAAGAAAGACCGAGAGGTTATTTCCGCAACGGCCGATACCGAGGTAAACGAGGCAATGCGGCTCTTGATCGATAATGGCATCAGTTGCCTGCCGGTATTGGACAAGAACGGCAAGCTTGAGGGTATCGTCAGCGACAAGGACATCTTTCGACTGATCTACGAGCACCGAACGGACTACAGTCAGTCTCGAGTAGGTGATGTCATGACAAGAGACCTTCTGATTGGATTGGTCGGTGACGATGTCAACTACGTGGCCGGTATCATGACCGAAAACCGCATCCGACACATTCCTATCGTAGAAGGCAAGAAGCTGATCGGTTTGGTGTCACAGAGTGACATTGTCAAGACTCAGATGAAACGCATGGCTGTTGAGAACCGTTACCTGAAGCTCTATTTCGACGGCGATTACCCGTCATGACAGGCAAGCCCGCGCTTCGCGCGTGTGCTATCCCACCGAGCTAACCCACCTACCTCGTGCTGAGCGTAGTCGAACCATGAGCCCCGTGGGTCCGTCTCGCCGAAGGCCCGCCGTAGGAGGGAACCCGCCTTTGTTGGCAGGTCTGCGGACAGACCTACCCTACATTCACTACTTCATGCTGAGCGCAGTCGAAGCATGAGATGCGGTAGGTCGATACCCCTCACGAACGTCGCCTAAACTTCAAGGACGTCTTGTTCTTTTTTCTCCAGGATATCGTCAATCTCTAAGGTGAACTCGCCGGTCATCTTCTGGACTTTTTCCAACCCGTCCTTCTGTTGATCCTCCGATATCTCTTTGTCTTTCTGAGCCTTCTTGATTTGGTCGTTGGCATCGCGACGAATGTTGCGTATCGCCACCCGGCCCTCCTCGGCCATATTGCGACAATGCCGGGCCAGTTCTTGTCGACGCTCCTCGTTGAGCGGGGGAACCGGAATCCGGATGGTCTGTCCCTCGACAACGGGATTGAAGCCAAGGTCGGCTTTCTGGATTCCCTTCACAATCTCACCAACCGTGCCCTTTTCAAAAGCCTGAACAACCAACAGACGCGCCTCCGGAGCAGCAATCGTCGCCACCTGATTCAGCGGCAACTTAGAACCGTAGGCCTCCACCTTGACCGTATCGAGCAATTGCACCGTCGCCTTACCGGTTCGGACAGCGTTGAACTCACGCGCCACCGCATCGACGCTCTTCTTCATGCGCTCGTGTGTTTCCTTGTAGATCTCTTCCAGCATAATCGGACTCCCGTGCTTGTCATTTCCACCTCAAGAGATCAGTGTCCCAACCTCTTCGCCCAACACCGCGCGTTTGAGATTGCCCGGCCGGTGAAGGTCTATCACTCTAACCGGGATATGGTTCTCCATCAGCAGTGAAACGGCGGTTGAGTCGATCACTTTCAACTCCCGCGTCAGGACCTCCATGTATTTCAACTTAGGATAAAAGATTGCTTCGGCGTCCTTCCTGGGATCGGCCGAATAGACTCCGTCGACATTGGTAGCTTTTATCATAACGTCGGCATTGATTTCCATGGCTCGAAGCGAGGCAGCCGTGTCGGTACTGAAATACGGATTACCGGTACCGGCAGCAAAGACGACCAACCTGCCTTTTTCCAGATGCCTTACCGCCCGGCGTCGGATATACGGTTCAGTAAAGGCTTCTATTGCCACCGCCGACATCACCCGCGTGGTGCAGCCCATTTTCTCGAGCGTGTCCATCATGGCCAAAGAGTTGATCACCGTGGCCAGCATCCCCATCGAATCGGCTGTAACCCGATCCATGCCTGACTCAGAAGCTTGCAGCCCGCGAAAGATGTTCCCGCCACCGACCACAATAGCGGTTTCGATGTCGAGCTTCTTGATCTCTATGATTTGGGAGCAAATGGACTTCACCGTAGCCGTGTCGATCCCGAACTGTCCGGGACCGGTGAGGGCCTCCCCGGATATTTTTATCAGAACCCTCTTGGCCGGCGGTAAACTATCGTCAGATTCCATTTTACTCGCCCAAACGGAATCGGCAGAACCGTTTTACGAGTATGTTTTCGCCCAAATTGGCGATCGTCTCTTTGACGACGTCACCCACCGTCTTATCAGTATCCTTGATAAACGCTTGCTCCAGCAGAACGATTTCCGAGAGATACTTCTCCAGCTTACCGTCAACGATTCTGTCGATCACTTTCTCCGGTTTGCCTTCGTTAAGCGCCTGCTGGCGGTAAATATCGCGCTCCTTGTCGAGCATATCCTGGTCGACCTCCTCGCGGGACACACAAACAGGCGCGCTCGCCGCCACATGCATGGCGATGTCCCTGGTGAAGACTTTGAACTGGTCGGTACGCGCCACGAAATCGGTCTCGCAGGCCACCTCGACCAAAACACCAAGTTTGTCCCCGGCGTGAATGTACGATGCGATCACGCCTTCGGCGGCTGTGCGACCAGCCTTGGAGGCGGCCTTGGCAATTCCCTTCTCCCTGAGAACCTTGACCGCCTTCTCGATATCCCCGTCGGCTTCAGAGAGAGCCTTCTTGCAATCCATCATGCCGGCTCCGGTTTTGTCACGGAGTTCTTTCACCATTTTTGCGCTTATCTGCATTTGGTCGTACCTTTCAGCGTTTGGCCGGCGGCGCGGTCTTGTCGGGACCGCTATCCGGTTCTTCGGATGTATAAACAATCGGCTTTCCCTTTCGGGTTTCCTCCACAGCCGCTTCGACCGCCTCTTGCGTGAGGCCGCTCTGAGCCTCGACGGCAGCGTCGACCAACTGCCGAATGAGCACGCGAATCGACTTAATGGCGTCATCGTTGCCAGCTATCGGGAAATCGATAGGGTCCGGATCGGCGTTGGTATCGACGATACCGACGATCGGAATACCAAGCTTGGTAGCCTCGGCCACCGCTATTTGTTCTTTGCGAGCATCCACGACAACCATCAAACCCGGCAGCACGTTCATCTCCTTGATACCGCCGAGTACCTTATTGAGACGCACGGCCTGGTGCTCAAATCGGGCGCGCTCTTTCTTGGTGAACTTCTCAACCGTACCGTCCTGCTGCATCTGCTCGATGTCTTTCAGTTTCTTGATCGAGTTCTTGATGGTATCGAAATTAGTGAGCATTCCACCCAACCAGCGCTCGGTGACATAGAAGGCCCCGCACCGCTTGGCTTCTTCAGCGATCACTTCCTTCGCTTGTTTCTTGGTGCCCACCATCAAGATCGACCGACCGCGCGAAACCACCTCGGTGATTTTCCTGCTGGCGTGTTCCAGAGCGTTGACGGTCTTTTGAAGATCGATAATGTAGATGCCGTTACGGGCGGCAAAGATAAACGGCTTCATCTTGGGGTTCCAGCGGCGGGTCTGATGGCCGAAATGCACCCCAGCTTCGAGCAACTGCTTCACTTGTGCAGAGATCATGCAATATCCCGGAATTATGGTTAATCTTCACTCGGCATCACCCCCGACCAAAACCCGCAGACTGCGAGACCATCGGTCGAGTCAGCCAGAGCTGTTTATTTCCCCGCCGAAGCAGGGATACAGCACTCCAAATCAGCGTTTGGAATACTGGAAACGTTTACGCGCTTTTGGCTGGCCGTACTTCTTACGTTCCACCTCGCGAGCATCACGAGTGAGTAAACCATGCTTGCGTAACACGGCGCGGTACTCTGGATCCATCACCAACAAGGCTCTGGCCACAGCCAAACGTAAGGCTCCAGCCTGCCCACGGATACCACCACCGCTGGTCGAGCAATTTATATCGAGATCGCTCAGGTGTTCCGTAACTGTCAGTGCTTCCTTCGCATGGGCCACCAGTGTCTCACGACAAAGATGATCCATCAGCGAATGCCCGTTAACGGTGAAGGTTCCTTTACCCGGTACGACGTTCGCTCGGGCAACCGCCTCTTTGCGACGGCCGGTAGCTGAAAAGCTGTCCTGTCCCATTTTCCTCTATACAGTTAAAGCTCTAGTTTTTCCGGTTTCTGGGCCCGATGTGGATGTTCGGATCCGCTATAAACATGAAGTTTCTTGAACATTTTCCGACCTAACCGGTTCTTCGGCAGCATCCTCCGAACAGCCATTCGGAATGTCTCCTCCGGCTTCTTATGCATCTGTTCGGCAAACGTCGTCCTTTTCAGACCGCCGGGGTAACCAGAATAGTGATAATAGGCCAGTTGCTCCGGTTTCCTCGTACCGGTTACGCGCACGGCCTTAGCATTGATCACCACGACGTGGTCACCCGTATCCAGATGCGGTGTAAAGATCGGCTTATGTTTACCTCTGAGAATTGTCGCCACCCGCGTGGCGCAACGTCCCAGAATGGCGTCTTGCAAGTCAACGACCCACCATTTACGGCGACCCGGGTCTACTTTCGGTACAAAAGTCTTCATTCAAACATCCAATATATCGAGACCTCATCAAAACAGACAGACGATGAAAATACACTATTTGGCTGACTTGTCAACACAATCTATAAAAAAATCCTAATCCTCGCAGACCCACCTAAGTGGTATCGGCAGTCATTCCAATATGTTTAACAGTAGCAACTTAGCTGTGTCCTCGATAACGCCGGATAGTTTTGGTATTCTGTGTCAGAGTAACATCCCCATAGTCCTGTGCCCGCCGGGTCTTCAGACCCGGCGGAAAACCGCTAAATAATCTCAGATCTTACCGACCAGATCCAGACCCGCCTTAAGGGTCTTCGCGCCCGGCTTCCAGTTCACCGGACAAACTTCTCCCCCATGCTCGCGTACGAACTGGGCCGCCTGAAGTTTGCGAGTCAACTCCACGGAGCTACGACCGATTGAGTTATCGTTTACCTCTAAAGCCTTGACAACACCGTCCGGGTCGATGATGAAGGTTCCGCGCAGCGCCAGCCCGGCTTCTTCGATCATGACGCCGTAGTCGCGGCTCAGCTTGCCGGTCGGATCGGCCAACATCGGGAAGGTGATCTTCTTGATCGTCTCCGAACTATCGTGCCAGGCCTTATGGACAAACACGGTGTCGGTCGAAGCCACCAGGATCTCAGCGCCCAAGTCCTGGAACGTCTTGTAGTTGTCAGCCAGGTCACCAAGCTCAGTGGGACACACGAAGGTGAAGTCGGCCGGGTAGAAAAACAGGACCACCCACTTGCCGCGATAATCGTTGAGCTTCACGCGCGTGGTGTCGTCCTTGTACAAGGCCTCGACATCGAAATCGGGAGCGGGGTGATTGATCTGTACCATGGTTGTTTCTCCTTTACTGTTTCACTCTAAGTCTGTCAATCCGTCTACTCTACTTCGTGTTTCTTGGAACCAACATCGGTCCACAATCTCGATTATCAATGATCGTTATGAAGACTAACAGAAATCCGGGGTCAGAGTTCACAAAAACACAACAGGATAGTTACTATGCCTGTTGGAGAATGCAGCCGGCACGCTAAGCACCCGGACGTGGCGTCACAACGGCAGCCGACAGGCCGTTCCCCCCGATTAGCATCAACCGGAACCGCTCGAGACTCAGGAATGACGTTTCTTCAACTTCAGCTTGTAGCGTGCATCAAACTTCCGCCCGCTCGTACACAATCCGCACGAGGCCATGCGCAGTCGTTTTTGACGGGGGTACTCTCGTCCACAATCGGGACACGCGTATATGTACTTGGGCGGTTTTCTCAGCGACGGGTGCGCCTTTGCCCGTATCGATGCGCCCACCCGCGCGGCTTCGGCCTTGAACGCCGTGCCGTGATGAAAATGCAGGATGTGGATCATCTCGTGTTTGAGCGTATCGGTTAGCTCTTCTGGAAACAGTTCGTGGTACTTGCGACCGATTCGGATTAACCGCCGCTGCGGCGTGTAGGAACCGGCTGATGACATCCGGGTGGAGTATTCGATCTTTACCCGGGGCAGCCGACCGTTGAAGTACAACCAGTTAAACCGCTCGAACATTCGGTAAAGCTCGCTGGTGTCGGGCAGGCCGGTTTCCACCTCACGAACCGTGGACAGGCTGACTGCGGGAGCGGCGCTCTGATGTTGTCTGATGGCCGTGTACAGCGTGGCGGGTGCCGGGGGACTTAGATCCTCCGGTCGAAAGAGATCGTAATTGCGCACGGCCAGCGCCTTTTTCTGTGACTTGTTGCAACGCATCTGATGTCGTTCCTACTGACGGTATTAATACTTATCGGCAGTTTGGAAATCAACTTCAAACAGGCTCGCCTGTTCTTCGCGCTTCGTGCGCCCCAAGAAAGTAGGGCAGCATCCCATATGCGCTAACTTAGGCAGTATCCGGTACCCCACCCAGAGTGAAGCCAGACGCGGAACGCCGGGTGGGAACACACTTTCTGTTGTCTCAGTGGACTAAAGCTAGCGCCTATGGGCAGCATCCCTGTGATGCTGCCATTGCCGAACTTGTACGATAGCTCCCCTCTCCCGTAGGTCAGGAACCCTGTGCTCCTGATGAAAAGACGTCATTCTTGTAGGTCAGGATCCTCGCGATCCTGACGAATAGATGTCAGGCTCCAGGGAACCTGACCTACAACACTCGGTCTTCTCGCCCTCCCGGCTTTATACCCTCATCCGTGATAAACGCCGTCACTAACTCGAACGGCGTGACATCGAACGCCGGTGAGTAGACCTGGACACCCTTAGGCGCGGTGCGGCGGCCGAACCCTTCGGTAACTTCTTCAGGAGCGCGTTCCTCGATAACGATGTCGCCGCCCGTGGGCGTGTCGTTGTCAAACGTCGACGATGGCGCCGCCACATAGAACGGTACGCCATGATGTTTGGCCAGCACGGCCACGGAGTAAGTGCCTATCTTATTGGCAACATCACCATTCTCAGCAATCCGATCGGCGCCGACAATAACGTGATCTATCACCCCCTGCTTCATCAGCATCCCGGCTGTGTTGTCGCAGATCAATGTGACGTCGATTCCTTCCTGCATCAACTCCCATGAGGTCAACCGAGCACCCTGCAACAACGGACGGGTTTCGTCAGCGAACACGCGTGTTTTCTTTCCTTGTTCATGCGCAGTGTATATCACACCCAAGGCCGTGCCGATGCCGCCGGTGGCCAGCGCGCCAGCATTACAGTGCGTGAGGATTCCATCGCCATCGTTTATCAAATCAGCGCCATACTTGCCGATCCGCTCACACATCAGACAATCCTCTTCGTGGATCGCTTCCGCCTCGGACCAGAGTGTATCAAGCGTGCGCTCAAGGTCCATCGACCCATGTTCGCGTACCCGGACCAACACACGATCTACGGCCCAAAACAGGTTGACCGCTGTTGGTCGCGCCGATTGGAAATCGCGTGCTACTTGTTCAATGTACTCGCTGTCCCACCGACCCGAATGCTGCACGGCGAGCGCCATACCATAGGCAGCGGCGATCCCGATAGCCGGCGCCCCTCGCACATCGAGTCGCTTGATAGCCGCAATGACATCGTGATAGTCATCCAACTCCAGGTAAGTTGTCTCCTGAGGTAGTCTGGTCTGGGCGAGCAGCACAAGCTTGTCGCCCCGTCGCTGAATCGTATCGAACTTCATCGCTGAACCCTGTGAGGTATCCGGCGTCGGGTGTCGCGTGGTTGCTTCATTCACTCGCCAATAATCTGCACTACTATTCGCCGGTTCCGACCTTTGTTGTCGAACTCCAGAAACACAATCTGCTGCCAGGTGCCAAGGGTCAATTGACCGTCAACAAACGGCACTGTGATATCCGGACCGACCAGCGCCGCGCGCAGGTGCGAGAAACCATTGCCGTCGTGCCAGGTCTCGTCATGATGATACGACCTGTCCGATGGAATCAGTTTCTCCCAAAACTCCGGCAGGTCCTTGAGCAAGCCCGGCTCGTATTCGATCGTGGTGATGCCGCCGGTCGAGCCGGGAACAAACACGGTGACGGCGCCACTCGTAAGGTTTGAACCTGACACCGCCTGCTGTACTTCGCCGGTGATGTCGATTATATCGCCGGGTCCTCGCGTAGTTAGTTTTATCTCTTTCGTAATTACCATAACTGCGAACTTAATTGGGGCAACGGGCAAAAGTCAAAGTTAATTTGCGCAGCCCGATAGGTTAGAATACCCTGTAGGTCAGGATCCTTGCGAT
>JAUWMW010000122.1 GCA_030612965.1 bacterium | reverse complement strand
TCTTCCGTCCAGTCGTCTGCCGCCCCCATAAATCCGTGCAGCATCACCACTGTCGTCTGTTTCGGCTCTCCGTATTGACGATAGTGGAACTGTATGGATCTATGGCCTGTCATTCAGGACTCTGGAATGGTTTGAGCCGTTTCGTCGAGTAGCTTTCGATACAGGTCACGAGTGCCCTCTCGGTTGGTTCTTACTTCGATCAACGCAGGACGTTCCGACCCAACAGTTCTCCGATAGCACTCCACGAACTCGTCCGGTGTCGTTGGCGTATGATACTCCAATCCGAACTGTTCAGCGCTCGACGCAAAGGTCAGCCCGTGCGGGGTCGCAAAGTATTCCTCGAAAATACTTTCACGCTCCGCCACCGGCAGGAACGAAAAGATGCCACCGCCGTCGTTGTTGATCAGCACCATGGTCATCGGATACTCCAGCGACCGAACGATGGCCAGCGAGTTGAGATCGTGCAACAGCGCCAGATCACCCAGCAGGAGCGTCACGGGACGTGCCAGCCCGACCGCGTACCCTGCCGCCGTGGCGATAGTGCCGTCGATCCCACTGGCGCCGCGATTGCACGCCACCAGTGGCGTTTGTGTAACCGACTTTTTGGTGAAATCAGCAAAGCTGTCCATCAGGCGAATCGACAGGCTGTTGCCGACGAACAAACCGGTATTGTCGGGAATGTTTTGCGAGATCACGCGCGCGATACCCGGTTCACTGAAATCGTGACCGCCCTCTATAGTGCGCTGCACAATCGAGGCGACCCGCACCGAGGCCTGCCGCAGTTGCTTCGTGAGGTCAAACTCCCCGGCGGTCGTAACCAACGGAGTTACAGCCTCACAGAATGCGACCGGCGAGCACTCCAGGCGGTGCGTCACCATGTGCTGCCAGTCGTGGCGGTACGGATGATCGGCCACGTGCAGCAGTTCATCAAAACGCGCCGCCTTCAGAAACGCCATCAACCGTTTTGACACCACTCGACCGCCGAGATGCAGTGCCACAGCCGGACGCGCGACTTTCCATTGATCGACCGACTGTAACAGGAGGTCGTAGTACGGAATGATGTTGTCCGTATCGGTACCGAGTCTCAAACCGGATAAAATATCCGGCAATACCGGCCACCCGAGGCGCTGAGCAAATCGTTCGACCGCGGTGCGCTCTGTGTCATTCGAAAGTCGGCCCACCACGAGCAACCCGGACGCCGCCGAGTCTATGATGTCGCTCGCGCGCTTGAGTTGGTCATCGTTGAGTGCGAACTGGCGGGGCTCGTAAGTCGTGAACGCCCGCTGCCGACCTCGCCAGGTCGCCAGAGCAGGACTATCGGATAGAGCTGAATCAGTATGAGTATCCGGCAAAAGCGGTTCGCGAAACATACAGTTGAGATGCACCGGCCCGGCCGGACTTGAGTGTGCCCGATGGACTGCCTGGTCAATCATGGTCAGGATGGATTCCGGAGGGACGTTTTTCTCAGGACACGGCACGTCGAAATGCCATCGCGTATATTGTCCGTACAGATTCTGTTGGTCAATGGCCTGATTGGCGCCGCAATCGCGAAGTTCCGGCGGGCGGTCGGCGGTCAGGAGTATCATGGGGACCATGTCCATTGACGCTTCCACCACCGCCGGTAAATAGTTGGCGGCGGCCGTTCCTGAAGTGCAGATCAACGCCGCCGCGCGACCGGTTGCGCGGGCGTAACCGAGAGCATGATAGGCCGCCGCGCGTTCGTCATGGAAGATTCCTCGTTCAGCCGTTGGGTGATCGGCAGCCGCAATCGTGAGTGGAGTGCATCGCGCACCGGGCGACAGACAGAACTGCTCGACTCCGCAGCGCACCAGTTCCTCAATCATCAATTCGCCAGCATAGAGATTGTAGACACCGGTTTGATCGGACATATCAATTCAGGGCAGCAAGAAAACCGGACAGCTTACTGTCGATCTCGCGCCACTCCTCCTCGGTCGAAGAGCCTTGTACAATTCCAGCGCCGGAGTACAGATGCAACTTGCAGCCATCGACCAATCCGGAGCGAATCCCGACAGCAAATTCAGCAGCGTCATTGGTCACCCATCCCACCGGAGCGGCGTACCAGCCGCGATCGAATGGTTCCAGCTTCTCTATCATCGGTATCGCCCGTGCGGTGGGCGTTCCTCCCACCGCGGAGGTCGGATGCAGTTTCGTTAGTATCGCGGAGTCGTCGTAACCGCCGGCCAGTTCACCCTCCAGCCGTGTTACCAGGTGCTGAACACGCGCCAGTTTCATCAATGAACCAGCAGCGTCACCCTCGGCCGTTCTCCAGTGCCGGCAGATTTGCCTCAGCACTCGGGCGATATCATTTACTACAAAGGCATGCTCGGTGACATCCTTCGCGCTGGCCAGGAGTTCTCGGGACATGCGAGTATCCTCATCTGAAGTCGCCCCCCTCGGCCGGGTGCCGGCGACCGCCTCGGATTCGATGTGACGACCGACGCGCCGGTACAGCCGTTCCGGTGAGGCGCCAATAAAAGTCGCCGACCCTGAAAACTGAAAACAGAAATGAAAGCAACCGGGCGAGCGCGCTTTGAGATGGCGCAACAACCGCAAGGGGTCCGGGGCAACGTCAAACTCCAGCGTCGTGCGACGGGCCAGCACAACTTTTGACAACTGGCCGTCGTTCACTGCCTTGAGAATTTCTTCCACGCCCGTCCCCCACGCCATACGGTCCGGCAGATCGATACGCCTGATTTGAGAAGGCAAGACTGGTGAGCTATCGTCGATTGTGAACGTAACATTCCTTAGCGCCTTGATCAGTTCGGCTCGTCGCTCACGATCTGTGTGAGGCGCCAGATTGCACACGAACTGGCTTTGCCCGTCCTCACGATACAGTTCAAACCTCGGCAGCACGAAACGACCCGGACCTAACCCGTTCCATTCGTTATCGGAGCCGCCTTGTCCATCGTGGAACCGGTAGCCGCCATAGTATCTCAGTGGTTCAGACTCCGGGGCCAGCTTCTTCCGGAGGTGCGACAGTTCCATACCAAGGGCGTCCCCAGGGTTAGCTTCAATCTGATCGGCCACGCCGATTCCAGCCGTTTCAAAAGCCCCGGCACGATCGGACCAGTACAGACGATCGGTCGCGACCTGCCATGCCAGCCATTGAAGCGGATCCACTGCGGGCAGTCCTACTGACAATCGAATCGGGTGAGACTTAGACTGTTCGACGGAGGAGACGGCAAGAGCGGAATCAATCATCTCAGCCATAGCAGGCAAGGCCTGCGAAAGCTCACCAACCCTGATCTGTTCAGCAGTGAGAGCCATCAGTGGGCTCCATCAACTTCGGTATTGAGATGCGAATCGCCTGACGCCGGTTCCTTCTGCCCCTGATAGATAGTCGCGACGCCGAGAGTGAGTGGATGAGCATGCACCTCGGCGAAACCGGCCGCCGCGATCAACTCACAGAACTCCGATCCGTACCGGAAGTTCTCAACCGAGCGGTTGAGATAGCGGTAGGCACCGGCGTCACCGGACAAGAGCCTCCCAATCAACGGCATGATATACCGAAAGTAAGCCAGATAGCAACGGCGCAGAAACGAATTGGTCGGCAGTGAAAACTCAAGCACCAGCAGACGGCCACCCGGTTTGAGAACCCTATGGAACTCGCGTAATCCCCCGACGGTGTCGGCGAAATTGCGTATGCCAAAAGCGATCGTGACAACATCAAAACTACCGTCTTCAAAGGGCATAGCGGCGCCGTCGGCGCGCACCAGCGACAGACATGCATCCTGACCGCTGTCCGCCAGTTTGGACCGACCTAACATTAGCATCTGCTCAGCCATATCCAGCCCAACCCCCACCTCGATACGATCACAATGCTGTACCAGAGATACCAACGAATCGGCTGTACCAGTGGCCACGTCCAGAACGTGAAGATTCCTTGCTGCCGGCAAACACTCGGCCATCCGTCGACGCCAGGTCACATCGCACCGGAGCGAGAGTAACCTGTTCAGGAAATCGTAGCGATGAGCGATACGGTCGAACATCCGCGCATTGTCACGCTGTCGCCCGACGGTCGATTCATCCACGGATTTTCGGCTTATGTTGGCCGGCTCCTTCTTGGGCACAGTACCAGATTTCGCTTCCATATTTCGACTCACCCGGGGACACACCGGGCCATCCCACAGAGCGGGGTCAATATACCGATTTCGGCCTCGAATACAAGTACCCGTTTGTTCAGGCGGGATTCTGCGCGACAGCCGGTCTCTCACCGCTCGGCCAAATGCACCTTGCCCGTACAGATTCGTTTTTGTACAATAGGAATTGCTGGAACAGAACATATCATTGAATCAAATCGTGGATAGGAGACACAGATGTTTCACAAGATTGATGAATTCACTGAGGCTTGGGGGAAAACCTCCACCAACACGTTGAAGATGCTGCATGCGTTGACCGATGAGTCGTTGAATCAGGCGGTCGCGGATGACCATCGCACCCTAGGGCGAATCGCCTGGCATATCACCATGACCATCCCGGAAATGGCCGAACAGATGGGCCTTGATTTCGGCGGTTTCGAATGGGAACAACCTGTGCCTAAGACTGTCCAGGAGATCGTCGACACGTATTTGAAGCTGGCCAAGACGCTGATAGATCGCGTCAAGCTGGACTGGGAAGATGATGTCCTGACCTCAGAGGTCGATATGTACGGCGAGAAGTGGTTGCGCGGTTTTGGGTTACGGGCATTAGTTGAACACGAAATTCACCATCGTGGTCAGATGACGGTGTTGATGCGCCAGGCGGGCATCAGGGTACCGGGACTGTACGGCCCGGCCAAGGAGGACTGGGCAGCTTTCGGCCAGGAGGAGCCGGAGGTATAGAGCGCGGTTCTGAAGCACTTCGGTACCCCACCCAGAGCGGCAGCGTCGGGTGGGTTTGCACGACACAAAAAAAGAACCCACCTGTCGCATTCGCTTTAGGTGGGATACCAATGTTCTGAAGCACAACTAATAGACAACCAACAATACAGCCGCCGCTGCAAATGCAACGGCGGCCTCTTTCTTAGCAGTCAATAACATGACCTACCTGGCTGGGCCCGGACCCTATGGACACGCAGCCGGTGGCGGTCCGCCGCTGAACATGTAATCCACCAGGGAGACCAAATCGGAAATGTCGATCTCGCCGGAACCGTCGATATCCGCCTCCTCAAGACACTGCGGTGCAGGACCCAGGTTGAACATATAATCGACCAGGTAGACCAGGTCGGAGATGTCGATAACGTCGCCCGGATCGTAATCTACGTTTCCGCGAATCTCACCCATACAGCAGGTCTCCGGGTAGGTGGGCAGCGTTGATCGTAAGGCCCAACAATCCCAAATGAAAGACGGGCCATCCTCGTCGACCTCGAAAGAAATCTCCGCCGGACCTTCAATACTGCCGAGTGGCCATGTGTATTCACCGACCGTATCTATATACAAGGAAGCCATACCGTTTGTGGCCTCCGGACACAGAACCTGCAGCGTTCCCGGAATCATTACACCGGCGACGTTGATGTATAGTTCCATGTCCTCCCAATAGGAGTTTCCGCCCGCGGAGAACTGCGCCGTATAATGTTGAGTGGCCTCCCAGAAGTCAAACAAGCCTGGTGAATCCCCCAAATTAAACCCGATCTGATCGGTATTTGGCGTGGTCACGCTCCCCGGGTGGTATCCGAATTCGGTTCCACCGCCATCAGTACCACCGAGGGAGAAACCGGCATACGTAAGGGCATTGGATGGTGTCTCAGGATAAGCTCGGTTGTTATACGAGTAGACAGTAGCCGTAAACGCACCGTTGTCGTTGTGGATACGGAAGATCCCGGTCGAGGTCGAATCAACATTGACTACACGTTCATCGTTACCGGCCTCATAGCCGAAGCTCCCCGGAAGATTCCAGTTCCATATTACTATTCGCTTCCAGGATCCGTCCGCCTGTTTCTCCCAAATGGTTATGTTGGCGCAGCCGCCGCTTCCTTTGAACTTGATCCGGATCTGCCCGCCGGGTGCTACAACGACGTCTTTCCACTCACAGTATTTCTTGAATTGATACCGTACCCAACTCGGACACCCGGTCGTGTCGACCTGCCTTCTCTGTTTGGCCAGCACGTCTTTCTTCCAGTTGATCTGGTTGGTTATTTGAGTACGTCTTCGTCCCTCCGGTAGGCTATCCCTCTTTGCCTCCTCTCGAGCGATTGACCTCAAGCGCCAAGGGATTACATGATCTTCCAGCCACTTCAGGTAGGCTTCCTCAGCAGCTCTGACCGCTTCCTCATATGACTTTCCCGCCATAAGAGCGGCTATTTTCGCATTGAGGTAGGGGTGTCCCCCGGTCCTTGGAGATGTGCCCGGCGCATCGTTGGGTGCTGCAGAATTGGCATGGATCTCCGTCTTCCCTTTATCGTCCAGACTATCTAACCTATCAACCATATCGCCGCCGTAGCACGTTATGAATTCATCGTACAGCAGTGAACAGCAGGCATCGATCAGCTTCTGCTGCATTTGGCGGAGTTCTTCCGGACTCAGTCGCTCGGCACCTAGAAGAACAACACCGTCATCATCGGCGCCATGATTGGTGAACATCTTCTGAACCGTTGATTTCATACTATCGGCCTCGCAAGCGGCAATCCTCTGAGCGATAGTGTCGTGGGAGGCGTCAATAGCTGCTTGCGTGCAGGGTCTCACCTGATTCGACGGGATTTGGGCTGGATTGTCGCTCGTCCCGTTATGGAAGTGCACGAAGATATTGTGCGGGCAATAGTCAAGGCTGTCCTTCTTGTAGTTGTACAGTTTAACGATGTTTTCCCAGTAAGTCGGTTTGTTGCACCCGAGAGTTCCCCCGCTGCTTACCAGAATAGCAAACTTACATGAATCACAATCCTCATCACGTTCGAACCAGTCGTACTGCTCCTCAGGTCCCGTGACACTGTCCTTCGCCGGGGGCGGGATTTCTTCTCCCTCAACGAGATACTCATACGAGTTTGCAG
>JAUWMW010000126.1 GCA_030612965.1 bacterium | reverse complement strand
CACCCACCAACAACAGTACCAGCCAACCAATGCAGAGATAAAGTCCGAAATGAAATGGCCAGGACGAACACCAGGCTCGTTTGTTGTGGTTGAATACGCCCTTGAGCAGAATAACCTCCGCCGCCATCTCTTTCAACTCGTTGAACAGATCCTTCTGGCGTGGCTTGGTCCACCAATCGAGTTCCTCAAGATAGGACCCACCGTATTCGGCCTTCCCCTTCTCATGCGGAACCGGATATAGCTCCCACCGCATCGACTGCGGAGCGGTGGCGTATCGTAGCGCCTTGATGATCATCGCCGCAAACGCCACCACTACTGATATAATTGTTAAGCACTGAATCGCTACCATTTGCCTTTTCCCGACTGTTACTAATCTGTGCTGGCCGGACAACTGATGATGAACGAATCGGTAGCCATGACCTTGTCCGGGTTCAGCAGTTTCTTATCTGAGTGTTTCTTGCGTGTATTCTTTATGAAATCTTTGTCGATCATATCCGCCAACGTGATACCCTCGAATACCTCCGACAGCCGGTAGTTAGCCAGCACCCAAACCATGCGCGCTTCGCAAAAGGGAGCGTTGAGACATAACTCAGGGTGAATAGTGCAATCGGTCAGACCGACCGGTCCCTGGACAGCCTGAACAATGTCCTTCACCGAAATATCGTGCGGTTCTCGCGCCAGGTAGTAGCCGCCTTTCTTACCGGACACGCCGATAAGCAGACCATCGTTCCTCAGCGACATAGCTAACTGCGCCATGTAGTTCTCCGACAATCCTGTAACCTTGGCAATATGACGAAGCCGCACCCGCTTCTCCTTTTTCAAGGCGCGGGCCAACTCCACCATCATCCGCAAACCGTATCGAGCGCGTGTTGAAAGCTTCATTGCACTATCTCCACCTTCCTGAAGCTGACCGTTCTGAGCCAAAACCTTAGTAAAATGATAATAATATTAAGGTCTACCGTCAAGTGATTTTTTTTACAAAAAATGCCGAACCTGCACTTGCCGGGTGACCTGCTCTCTTGAGGCTTGGTGATTAACCCACGATCATGTCACTGCTAACCACGCATGGCGCGTGGCTGCCTACGAACATAGATGAACCTACGGACAAGTAGGCTCCGGACCGCTGTTGAACATGTAGTCGACCACGTATACCAAATCAGCTATGTCGACCTCGCCGAGTCCATCGACATTGGCTGCGTCCACCACCGGCGGCTCTGGACCTTCGTTGAACATATAGTCGACCAGATAGACTAAGTCGGCGATGTCGGGACCGTTGCCGTTGCCGTCGATGTCGGCGCAGATCCAATCCTGGCAGTAAAGCGAAACAACCCGCACATTATCAAGATTCCAACCGCAATAGACCATTGCACCATCGGTCGGCCCCATCGTCCAACGCAAGAACACTTCCGCTTCGTTATCGGCGTACTCTGAGATATCGTATTCGGTGGCGTTCCATTGAATATCAGCGATAACAGCGGGGTTCTGCCAGAGTGTCGTCCAGTTGGTTCCATCGGTGCTGATTGAAACCGAAGCCTGATCATAAATCGGTTGCTCCACGGCCAGCCAGCGGCAGTAGCGAAGACGCGTGTTCTCCATATCCGAGCAATCAATACCTGGCGATGTAACATGATGTTGAGGCAGGCCATTCTCGTAGTTACCCGCGAGATTGTAGCCCATGACCGCAGGACCAAGGCAGCCTTCGGTTGGATCGGGTACGGGGTATTGCTGCTCATCCCCTCCGGCACCCAACGGTACTCCACGCGACCAAAGTCCACCCGATATTGTCCACCCGGCGTCGCTCTCGAAATCATCCTGAAAGATCGTTATCTCTTCGGTAACGGCTATAGCCCTCAAGGGTTCGGACGGATCGGGCGCGTAACGTCGTCCGGATTGTGATTCTTCAATGCTGACATAGAAATCCACGACCTGGCCACACTCAAGCAGCGGTAGCGTCGCCTGATAATACTCATTCCTAACTAGCTCCAGAGGTAGTTCTAACGGCTCCCCCCCATCGATTACGCAATGCAATAGCCCTGACCCGGTCAGTTGTACACCCTCGCCAATCCCGGTCACCATAACATCAAAGCTTGTCGACTCCCCTGGTGCCACCGTCTCCGGGGTACCGTTGGGGAACATTACTGATAGACTGCGGACCGGCTTGATTCGAACAGCCGGATCGGCGAAGAGGTTGGTTTCGTAGTAGGTCCATCTCATGGCGACATCATTAATCCGGGCAGCCAGGTCAAACCGCGCATCAAGCATAGCCATACCCAACTCTGGATATCCCTCGTCAGCGCTGTAAATCGCATCCCAGAATTCACGATTGATCACGTGAACCGGATGTTGGGTTGATCGCGACCCTATTCCACCGCGAGAGTTGGCTATACATCCGAACCCACCAGTGGCGAGTTTGACAGTAACGTATTCGGCCCAACAGTCATAGAGATCGAATATGCCAGCCGTGCATCCTTCAGCGTACAAAAAACAGAATTCGGTATTTGTGAGTTGGTTCTTGAGCATGGTAGTGTCAGTGCGCATTGCGTAACCGATGAAACTATGACCAAGATGGTCCACTATATGAACTCCAGAGTTGATTCGATCTATTATCTCACTGGACGACCACAAGTTGTTGGGGAGAAAAGTCAGATCATACAGTTTATCTATCTCATATTGATCAGCCGGGAAACCCATCGTAGTAAAACCATGAGCGTCGGAACCACCATCCATCTCTTCCATGGCATAACCGCCATATTCACCCAGACCACCGAATCTCAACTGTTCCCCAGCCAGCACGACCTTGGACAAATACGCTGCCTCACTCTCAAGATAAGCGATAGTCTTTGTCACCATGTTCGTGACTTCTTCGACACTGGCAGCGGAAATCCGGCCGACACCGACTTCCGGAAGCAAATCGATATCACCACCCCCCTCACCATCGGTGGGTTCCGCCCAGTAGGCGTCACCGTCGTAATTGAAGGTGCCGTCCAGACAGGCAAAATAGAAATCACCCGGCATGTCATACTCAGTGAGACTTCCGGAACTCAGCAGAACCTGGACATATACGTCGAGAGCAGGAATAATATCATCATCGGCGCCGATAAGAACCAGACTAATATCATTAGACAGATACTCGTTGCGGATGTAATCACGAACCGTATGCGGATCGTTGCTGCCGATCTGGTCCAGAGTGTGGATTTCGGTCGGGACGCCGTGTGCGTCGTGATAATCCTTCAGGGGCTGATAGGCTGCGGCCAGATCGGTTGGTGAGATGATAAGGAGTTCGTATGCACGAGATGAAGGCAATCCTATCGACGGGTAGCTGAGAAGTTGAGCATTATTGTCAACTTTCACGGACACAACCTTGGCATCGATAGCCAAACTACGCAAAGCTGTAGTTGTGGACGAAACCTCTGTCTGGACAATGATCTTCATCTCAGGATAGTAGAAAAGAGCACCATTAGCTGGAATATACTCTACCGGTATGAGATCGATAAAGACCACCCGATATCCGTGAAAGGACTGAGTAGATCGAACCCGGTGCTTTATCGTCGGCATGACCTCGCTGCGGGCGTAAGCTGCTTCATCGATGGCCAGCGGTGGGATCTGGTCCGGTGGCGTCGACATTGCAAACGGCTGTTCGATGGGCAGTAGCCGCAGACCGGTTGCAACCAGTGCTTTTTCACCAACAACGACCTCGACATTCGACAACTGCTGGCCATAGGGAAGCAAGATTCTTGCTCTTTTTGTTGGAAGAGCCGGTTGTCCAACTAAACCAGAAACGGGACAGTCATCAATCACTGCTCGGTCAAACATCTGGCCGTCGATTTTGACAGTCTCTATTTGCGGCCGCGAGAATGTGTAAACCTGTTCAACAGGTGGGAGTGAGGCATCGTCTGCCGTCGCCGTCATCGCGGTGATCAGACTCAGTGCCGGCCATAATATGACCCTCGAAAAGAAACAGCTTTTTTTAATCATGTTTCCTCCATAGTTGGATGCCGACTGAATACGAGCCATACATCCGTGCTAAACGGGACTGCCGCTGGATAGTTGCTGTACACACAATATATCCGGATTTCTCCACTAGGCAAGCACATACCGCTCAAGGTCTCATCGCGCCTGCGCGCCCAAACAGTCTATTGACCTGGCCGCGGGAAGGCAAAACCTCGGCCTCGCGGAGCTCCCGGACGATGCTCTCTGTTGAAAAACGATTCCTGCTCATCTTTGAGCGAATTACAGGTATCTCCGGAGAGTATCGAGCCTTGTGTAATCTATCGCTGTGAGTTGCTGAAAAGCCCGGCGGAGTTTTGGGCACCCACAAGCCTTGACAACCGGCAAAGGTTCCAAAGCTTCGCATTTCCGAGGGGAGTAACGTATTTCGGCGGCTCTTTTGGAACCGCCGAAACAAACTTAGTTTTCAACGTCTTACGGGAATCAAACGCTGAAAAATCAAATTTGGTGACCCCAACGGGAGTCGAACCCGTGTTTGCGCCGTGAAAGGGCGCCGTCCTAGGCCACTGGACGATGGGGTCATGCCTTCGGTCTTATTGGCCGTCTATTATACTGTTTCTGCTTCCCCTGTCAAGGAATATCACTCACCGCAACGCAGACTGCCGATGTCCGCAAAACGACCGACCGCTCTCCGCGCATGTCCAAGGGATTATTGGTCGGCAAACGCCCGACGCTCCCAAACTCATTGGACGTAGGTAGTGGCGAGGATCTCGCGCGCCTTGTTCCTGACGTAGGCATAGACGAGGCTGTTGATCTGGTTGAACTCGACCACCTGTCGACACATCTCCTCGGCCCTTTCGTCGTCGTTCAGACCCTGGTAGGCTAACATCATTCGGTAGAACGTATATGGATTCCGCTGATTGGCCTGTGTCAGATGCTCGATCGCCCGACCGTACTTTTTCTCACCTAGTGCGATCAGCGCCATGAGAGTGTGCGAGGCCCGGATCTGACCGGGATCGTCGAGAGCTTGAACCTGCTTGGAATACTCGTGCGCTTTGGCTTTGGCCGTGGCCAGGTCCTTTTTCAAAAGTGATATCCGGGCCGAGTTGTACAAGTATCCGCGCTTGGCGTTTTCCTTGACCGGTTTCGGCAACTCCGAGTTTTCCATTAACTTCATCGCTTTGTTGCAGACCAACCTGGCTTTGTCCGGTGCGCCCTCCTCAATGAATATCGAACCCATCACACCCAAATCATTCGCCATCGCAGAAGCGTCCCAAATCTCTTCAGCCAGGGCGTACTGTTTCTTCAACTCCTGGATCGCCTCTTCATAACGACCTTCATATACGTAGGTCAACGTGATCGCACCGTGCGCGGTGCGGCGCACACCATTGTCGGGGGCGGTCTCAAGCATCTGTGTCCGAAGACGCTCGCGAGCAGCTTCATATTCATCTTTGAAGCAAAGGTTGGTGGCGACGCCGATGTGGGAAATTCTGAACGCAGGATTGACCGCCAGCGCCTCTTCATACATCGCTATAGACTCGTCGTACTTGCCCATTTTCATCAGAAGCTCGGCATAGGAATCGTAGGGGTTCGGATCGTCCGGAATCAGTTCAAGGTACTTCTTGAAAGCCTGCTCTGCCTTCTCGAAATCTCCCATAAAACGATGGGCATACCCGATCTGGTTATACGGTATTGAAAACGATGAGTCCAGCAGCAACGCCCGGTTGTAATACTCAATAGCGAGTCCCCAGTCCTGCCCGTTGAAGTAATGCCCGGCCATCACGTTGTTCGCGCGCGGGTCATCCGGATACATCTCAACCAACTGACGGTCGTACTCCCTCTCACCAACGCGGTCGGCGTTGGTGCCGGCCTGAGTCCCCAGAATCCAGAGCCGTTCTCCCTCCGAAACTTTTTCCACCAGCGACACCGCCTTGTTCAGCCGGGCGAAAAAACCTTTGGTGCTTGGCTCGGTAAACGCCAGCGACAGATAGGCCATGGCAAACTTAGGATCCAGTTCCACCGCTTTCTCAAAATAAGGCCGCGCTTCCTCGGTGCGAAGTTTTTCACCCAGGTTCCGCCCCGTCAGGAAGGCACTGAGCGCTTCGTCTGAGCAAGTGGTAATCGGCACCAGACTGCCCTTCTGCGCTTCACAGCCGACCAACCCAATAAGCACTGCGCCCAGCGCGACTGCCAGTATCAATGTTCTCTTGATCTTCATATTCTCTTATTATCGGCTTCTTTTCCACACTTTCTACTACGTGTAACATAGCCAAACGGATATTGTTTTCAAGAAAAAACGGGGGTGTCAGAGTCGATATCTGACCAGCGGAGAATTGGCAGTGACAAGGGACATGGTGAATCAGGCATCCCGTTTCTCTACGAGCCGCACCTGGCACAATCCCCCGCCCCCCCCCACAATCCTTGACTCCCCACCCGCGCCCACCGATAATAGATACATGTTCACCTCGTCGAAAAGACTGTTAGCCGTAGCCCTGTTCACTATTCTGTTGATCCTCGCCGTCAACCTCGCCTGGTGGGTCTTCTATGACCGCACCGCGCAACTGCTCGACCAACAGTTAAGCCGCCGACTCTCAGCCGTGGCTGCAACCACCTCCCTGGCGCTCTCGCCGGAGATGGTCGACGGACTCACGCTGGGCGATCTGGACGCCTATCTGAACGCCACCAACCTGCTCTCACAGGCGCAGGAATCGGACTCGCTTTCGGAGCTTTTCATCCTCGACGACAACTACACCTATCTCGCCACGACGTCGACAGGACCGGACACAGTCTACTTTTTGTCCGAACTCAACGGACCCTACATCGATTCCCTGATCTACGGCCTCACCGCCCGCCCCATCGTGAC
>JAUWMW010000024.1 GCA_030612965.1 bacterium | reverse complement strand
CGGCAGCGACATACCGGTGGCTATATGAGCATTCCAGATGCGAGCGCCATCGAGATGCAGGATCAAACCGAACTCATCGCAGACCTCGCGCACTTTCAGGATTTCATCCTGCGGCAGGATCGTCCCGCCGTGACGGTTGTGCGTGTTTTCCAGCGTCACCAGTTTAGTCAGGGGACAGTGGATGTTGATCGGTCGGATATTGTCACGGATCATCTCCGCGGTGACCATGCCGCGCTCGGTCGTGAGAAGGTTTACCAGCAATCCGGCGTGGACGACCGGCCCGGCGACTTCGTAATTGACAACGTGGCACTCCCGCTCGCACAACAGTTCCCAACCCGGTTGAGCGTGAGCTTTCAGGCAAATCTGATTGCCCATCGTACCTGACGCTACATACAGCGCGGCCTCCCGCTCGAACAGGGCTGCGACGTAGCGCTCCAGTTCGTTGACGGTAGGGTCATCGCCGAATACGTCGTCGCCAACCTCGGCGGTCGCCATAGCCTGACGCATCTCGGGGCTTGGTTTGGTAACCGTGTCGCTGCGGAGATCGATTGTTTTCATGTGATTGAATATAGGCAAAAGGAACTTTATATACAAGCCGTGGCGATACGCAGGCGCAGTCGATAGGCACAAGAAAAAAGGCCGCCCGTTAAGGCGGCCTGGTGATTCGGGAACCAGAGGAAGTCTACTGTGCCGGCATGACATTCAAAGCCTGACGACCTTTGTCGGAGTCAGTCACCTCGAAAATGACAGACTGACCGGCCTTGAGCGTCTTGTAGCCGTCCATTTTGATGGCCGTGTAGTGCACATAGACATTATCGTTTGAGTCGTCTGAGGAAATGAAACCCCACCCTTTTAAGTCGTTGAAGTACTTAACCTTTCCCTTGGACATCAACATCCTCCACAAATGGAGTCAACGATTTCTACCCATCTCTATTCATTATACGCGGCAGATCGCTCAGCGGCAACAAAAAGTTTGACTTGAGTCAGAAATAGAGGATGAGAGGCCCGACTAATGTCATGGCCAGACCCGAAAGTATGGGCACGGTTACGTTATCGTCGATACCAAACGGCAGCGCCTCGACCACCGCCGCCACCACGGCGCCGATCACCGCCACCGGCCAGGTAAGTCCCGGCGTACAAACGGCCACGGCCAGGGTCCCGGCCAGACAGGCGGCCGAGCCTTCCCACGACTTGCCGTCGAAAAATCGATGACGGCCGAACTTGCGCCCAACAAGAGCAGCCAGCGTGTCCCCGACGACGATAAAGGCCAGGGCCGCGATGGCAATCGGTTTGTCGAACAGGGCCACGGTTAGACATGTTGTGGTCAGGATGTAAAAAGCACCGGTAAAATCGCCCTGCTTTTCATGAGGACGAATCATCCCTCCGAAGAGCCTCCCGAAACCTCGTCGCCACAAAGCCCATCCCCTCAAACGCGACACGTCGGCAAGAACCACAACCAACGTGATCGGGATCATTATCGAGAGCATACCAATCTTAGTGAGTTGCAGGAAATAATACCCGCCTGGAATGACCAGCGCAAACATGTGAGTACTCTTGCGCCACAGTTCCTGTGTGAAGCTGATTTGTCGCTGGACCGGTATGTCGTCGGTCATGGTTTTGACGATCGGTATTCCAGTGGCTTGAAATGAAGGGGGCGTAGTTTGCCGGGGAACTCCACTCGGAAGCAATCATACAGACGATCACGATACTGCCCGAACACCACTTGAGCATGTTGTCGACGGAGAATCGGCACTATCTCCATGGAGGCTCGCGCAAAACCGATAGCGTCCTGGCGGCTAACCACTTTCACGATATGGTAGCCAAACTCGGTCTTGACCGGCGACGAAACATCCCCCACTGGTGTCATGAGCGCTGCATCATACAATTCGTCCGGAACTTCGTCGGGTCCGACGCGTCCCAGGTTGGCCAACTCCGCGCGGATATCCGGCTCGCCCGGATAGTATTCACGGGCCAACTCCAGGAAATCTGCACCGGCCATCGCCTGATCACGCAGAAACTCGGCGAACGAAGAATCTTCGGCAATAATATGCTGTATCTCCATCGGTTTCTCGATAGTGAACCGGTCGATATGTTCATCGTAGTATTGCCGGACCAGACTGTCGTCCGGTCGCCAGGTATGGTCGTATCGGTCGGCTTCGTACACCGATTTCGAGTAAACATGTCGAAAGTACGCCTCGGCCTCAACCGCCTCGGAAAGAGTGTCGCATCGGAGGTCGCGGGCCGTCTGGATCACAATGATCTTCTCCGCCAACACCGCAATCATTTCCTTTTTCATTTCGACCGTAGTGTTGTCTACCCGGTTGTTGCTCCGCCAGGTTTCTTCGTGGGTACGTAGCTGGTTGAAATCGATGGTGTCGGTACCGTTTACGATCGCCGCCCAAACCGGGCGTTCGACCAGGTAGACATTGGTATCCAGAATGGCTTCATTGTACACATAATCTACCGGTAAACGAGTCAAGGAGTCCCCCAGTTGGCCGCCGATGGCATTGGTTTTAGTATTTCTCAAATCCTGCGTCGCCACCAGGTAAGCGGTACTGTCATAAGGCGGAATTCCCTCCGGCATGTGTCGCGACACCAGGATGATATGCCAGCCATCGTTGTCCTGATACGGCTGTGATACTTCGCCTTCCGGCAATGAGAAAGCAACTGAGTCAAACGGGTGACGATATTCGCCGCGCTTGGTCCAGCCGACGTAGCCGCTATTCTGACCGGCAAGCTTATCGTGCGAATACTCTCGCGCCACCTCATCAAACGACGTGCCGATATCTATCAGCCGCCTGATCTGATGTGCGTATTCCTCCAGTTCTGTATCAAACTGATCCGGGGGCAATGACCTGAAATGGAGTGAATCCTTGCCGAATTTGAGACCGACCGGGGAGATCAGGATATGACACAGCATCACCTGTTCCTTGATCGAGAAAAGGTCCGGACGGCTGTGGTAAAACTCAAACACCTCTGCAGAGTCAAACGACACCTTCTGGTATACTTCCTGGTCCAGGAAAGCCCGAATCAAGGCGTTGTGGTATCTCAGACGATACATGCGGTGTTCGTTGTAGTGTTCGTCCAGTTTGATGGTAGTAGCAGCCAGCCCAGTCAGCGTATCACACAACATAGAATCCAGAATCTGTCTGGCGTCGGGCGCTGTTAACACTCCACCCAGCGGCAGAAGATCGCTGTTCTTGATTGAATCGTACAGTTGTGGAAGCGTGACCTCAAACAGGGTATCGACCCGCGCTACGACGTAGTCGTGTTTGTCGAGGTCCTTTTCGTACACAATCGGTGGTGGTCCACAGGATATGGCCAGCAGGCCGATCAGAATCAAAAAACTTGTACATTTCGTCGTAAACACGTGTACTCCATTCAGAGATTTGAAGCCGTTAAGATTATACAATTGGGGAGAAAAAACAAGGCCTAATGCCCGGATATTTCACGCCGAAGGGGATCTGACGACAGCCTGGCTTGCAGCAGATGTATCGCGGCTGTCGCTCCGGTCGTCGGTATAGGTCGAAAACTCCAGGCGGAAGGTAGTCCCGTGGTCGAGTTGGGAGTCGAAACTGACGTCCACCTTCATGGCGCTGCAGATGCGATGAACGATAGCCAGCCCCAGCCCCGTCCCCTGTTTCTTGGTAGAGAAAAACGGCTGATACACTTGCTTCCGGTGCTCTCCGGGGATGCCGGGTCCGTTGTCCTGTATATAAAGTTCGACAATGCGGCCTACCGGATCGACCACCAGTCGGAAGGTCAACTCATCTCCTTTTTCTTCCAGTGCCTCCAGAGCGTTCACGGCCAGGTTCAAGAGAAGCTGTTTGATCAGGTCTTCATCACCGACAACATAGGCAATCGAACCGTCGGACTCGAAATCGAGACGGATGTCGCGGCGAAATGATGAATGATGATGCAATATCTGTAATACTTCGTTGATCAGATGGCAAAGCTCGACTTTGTTGTAGGCGGGTCGGTCGATACGAGCATACTGGAGGAACTCACTGAGGATCCGCGACAGGCGGTGTGATTCCTTCACAATGAGTTGCATGAGTCGGGCGTTCTCGCCTTGCAGACGGAGCTCGTTGTTGAGCACCTCCACCGAGCCGGAAATAGCGGCCAACGGGTTGCGAATCTCATGGGCTATGGAAGCCGACAGCTCGCCGACGGCGGCCAGACGATCAGCAGCACGAACCTTCGATTCCATTCTCTTGGCGTCGGTGAGGTCGGAGAAGATTGCGATAACACCGCGCAACCCACCACCCTCGTCGGTGAGTATCGACGTCGAGAGACCCAGCGGGATCAGTTGCTGTTCGACCGTCCGGACGTTGATCTCTCGGCGCGGGTGACAGGCCACGCATCGGAGCCCGTCGAGCAAGTCGGAGGCCAGATCGGGCATGCGCTCGGCAAAGACTTCGTCGCAACGCATACCCTTAACCTCTTCCTCACGGTAGCCCAGTATTCGCTCGGCGGCCGGGTTGAAAAAAATTATGCGCCCACCGGCGTCGACAGTCAGCAGGCCGCTGTTGAGATGCCTCAGAATATCGTCGGTTTCCAGTTGGGCCTGCTTGAGAGCGCGGGAGGTGTCGGCCAACTGGCGATCACGCGCCTCCAACCGCTCGGCCAGGTAACCGGAGATGAAAGCAATCAGATAGAAGATGAGGAGGTGCAAGAAGATCGAATAGAAGACCGTATCCTGGGCCGAAACGATGTTCTTAAGAGCGTCGGGGAAGAACACCGGCTGCCCCGGCTCACTTGAATGTAACCAGATAATGAAAGTGTAGGCCAGCGAAACCAGCGATGCTACGACCAACGTACCAACCAGGCGATAGGCCAATGCCGCTGAGACGATTGTCAACAGAAACAGAGCCGAGAAAGGTGAGTTGATGCTACCGGTGGTGAAGATTATCCCTGATTCAATAACGATTTCCAATATGAATTGCAGCGCAATAACGGACGCCGACATCATCCGGAGCTTATATCTGCGATCTAAAGCCAATAGGAGCGCGAAACCGAGCGTGAAGACCGAGTAGAGAATGAACGGCAGGTGCAAGAAACCAGGGTAGTCAATCCAGAACACGACCACCGCAAACAAGATCACAAACGTGACCAGTCGCAACGGCAGGAACCATCCGAGCCGCTTGAGTTGTGCCTGTTTTTCTCGGGTTTGCATTAACAACAAACGGCGTCGCCGGGACGACGCCGTTCTGTACAAGTTATGTTCTCGTATCGCTGCGGCTTTGTGCCGTTAGATCTTACCGATAATATCGAACATCGGCAGATACATCGCTATCAGAATGCCGCCGATCACGATTCCCATAAACACAATAATGATCGGCTCAATGATTGACGTCAAAGCCGACACGGCGTCATCTACTTCGTCGTCATAGAAATCGGCGATCTTGGACAACATGTCATCCAGGCCACCCGTCTTCTCACCAACTGAAATCATCTGTGTCACCATCGGCGGGAAAACACCTGTTTCCTTGAGCGGTCCCGTGATCGTGTCGCCCTCGGCAATGGCCACAACTGAATGATTGATAGCATTAGCTACGACTAAATTACCGGCCGTCTTGGCGGTGATCTCCAACGCATCAAGAATCGATACGCCGGAGGCTAACAGCGTGCTCAAGGTCCGGGTGAAACGGGCCACCGAAGACTTCCGCACCAGGTTTCCAAAGACCGGGGTCTTCAAGAGAATCTTGTCAAACATCAAAGCACCGCCGGGTGTTCTCTTCCACCACAAGAACAAACCTGCCAGGCCGAGGGTACCGAAGAAGAGATAGAGGAAATTGGCCTGGAGGAAATGAGAGATAAGAAGAATAACCAGGGTCGGTGTTGGCAGTTCGGCGTTGAGGCCGCCGAACATTTTGGCAAACACCGGTACGATAAAGGCTAACATCCCGATAGTAACGGCGGCGGCTACGAACGCGACCACCGACGGGTAGATCATGGCCCCCTTGACCTTCCGAACCAACTTGTCGGCCTTTTCCCGGTACAGAGCCAGACGAACCAAAATGGCGTCGAGGGCTCCACCCAACTCGCCGGCTTCAACCATGTTGGTGTAGAGGGCGTCAAAAACCTTCGGATGTCTTGCCAGGGCTTCGCTCAGGGTCGCACCCCCCTGCACGCCCTCTTTGACCTGGTAGATGATCTTAGCCAGTTCCTTACTTTCGGTCTGAGCAGACAGAATATCCAGACACTGCACCATCGGCAAACCAGCCCCGATCATGGTGGCGAATTGCCGGGTGAACCGGGAAATGTCGATCTTCTTGACACCGGTACCGAACCTGATCTGGATATCCGGTGCCTTCTTGCTGATCGACTTGACCAGAATGCGGTTCTGCCGCAGTACACGTTCCAGGTCGCCCCGACTTTTGGCCTTCAATTCCCCCTGGACGGCCGCTCCCGCCAGGGTCTTACCCTTGTATACAAATATCGGCATCAGCTTCGTCCTTTCTCAAATCTACCTCAATGCATCAGGAAAACGCCGGTGACTTTTCCTGAGCCAGCATTTCGCTCAACTCCTGGGCGTTCGAACTGAAGGCCATAGCGTCCTGCACTGAAATCTTCCGAGACCCGTAAAGCTCGGCCAGCGACTGGTTCATGGTCTTCATGCCGTATTTTTGACCCGACTGGATCATCGAATATATCTGATGTACTTTATCATCACGGATCAAGGCCCGAACGGCAGGGGTGGCCACAAGGATCTCCAGCGCCACCGTTCTGCCCCCACCTATTTTCGGAATCAGGGATTGTGAAATGATCGCCTGAATCGAGAACGACAGCGAGATGCGAATCTGTTCCTGCTGGTTGGTCGGAAATGAGTCTACGATACGGTTGACGGACTCCGCCGCCGAGTTCGTGTGCAGCGTACCGAAAGCCAGATGCCCGGTTTCTGCGATCGACAGCGCCGACTCAATCGTCTCCAGGTCGCGCATCTCACCGATCAGGACGACGTCGGGGTCCTCCCTGAGTGCGTATTTCAGGGCCACAGCAAAGGAGCTGGTGTCGGAGTAGACCTCACGCTGATTCACCAGCGCCTGCTGGTGCCGGTGAAGATACTCGATCGGGTCTTCCACAGTGATAATATGGACTGGGCGCTCTTTGTTGATCTTGTCGATAATCGCCGCCAGCGTGGTCGATTTGCCCGAACCGGTGGGGCCGGTCACCAGGACCAGACCGCGCGGCAGTTTGGCGAAGTCGGCGATCACTTTGGGCAGAGCCAATTCATCAAATGTCTTAATCTCGTAAGGTATCTGCCTGAGGGCTACGGCGGCATTGCCGCGCTGCATGAACATATTACAGCGGAAGCGGCTCAACGATTCGATACCGAAGGAGAAATCCAACTCGGAGTTCTGTTCGAACTTCAACTTCTGTTTCTCGTTGACCATCGCGTAGGCCAGTTTCTTGATTTGGTCGCTGGTAAGCAGATCATGTTTTAGCCTCTGCAGTTTGCCGTCGACACGCACCACCGGTGGTGATCCGACCGTCAGGTGCAAGTCCGACGCATCCATCTTTACCATTTCTTCCAACAACTCACGTAAGGACGCCATTCGATTCTCCCGGCCTAAAACGTTATCCTTGGCACCAACAGGTATCTTCTATTAGTATCGGCTTTTCGAGACCGATCTTGACCGGAAACCTCCGGTGGCCCCCAGTAAGTTGTTGGACAATTGATGGTTACCGTCCCGGCCGGGTTAGACCGAGGTGGTGACGGCGAAGACCTCGTCGATACTGACTTCCCCGGCCTTCATCTTTTCGACGGCGCACATACGAAGGCCGAACATCCCCTCTTCAAGGGCAGTCTTGCGGATTTCGGTATCGGAGGACTTGTTCAGAATGTGATTCTCTATAGCCGGTGTAACCGGCATCACCTCGAAAATAGCGGTCCGGCCGGACAGTCCGGTCTCGTTGCATTCGGCACAGCCGGCACCCTTAAAGGCGCGAATGTTGCGCAGCAATTCATCGGGCACGCCAAGGCTTTCGACCTGCTCCCTGGTGAGGTTGACCTCTTCCTTACAACTCTGACAAATCTTGCGCATCATTCTCTGGGCCATGATTAGCTTGGTCGCCGATGCCACCAAATAGAACGGCACGCCCATGTCCATAAGACGATTGATCGATGACGGCGCGTCGTTGGTGTGCAGAGTTGAGAAGACTAAGTGCCCGGTGAGCGCCGCACGAATAGCTATCTCGGCCGTTTCGCCGTCACGAATCTCACCGACCATGACAATGTCGGGGTCTTGCCGCAAAAACGATCGCAACGCCGCGGCAAAGGTCAGGCCAATCGAGGACTTGACCGCTACCTGGTTGATGCCGTCAAAGTTAAACTCAACCGGATCCTCGGCGCTCATGATGTTCACATCGACAGTGTTGATCGTCTTAAGGGCCGAATACAAAGTGGTCGTCTTACCGGAACCGGTCGGCCCCGTCACCAGGATAATGCCGAAAGGAAGATGGATCGCATCATTGAATTTGCCCAGGTCGGGCTTTCGGAAACCGAGCTTGGTCAGATCGACTTTGAGTGCCTGGGGATCGAGGATTCGCATCACCACTTTTTCCCCAAAGATAGTCGGCAGCACCGACACTCGCAGATCCACGGTGCGTCCCGCGATCTTGAGTTTGATCCGGCCGTCCTGGGGCAGGCGTCGTTCGGAGATGTCGAGTTCGGCCATGATCTTGACCCGCGAGACAATAGCTCCCCGATACTTGAACGGCAGCGGCGCCATCTCTCTCAGATCGCCGTCGATGCGATAGCGCACCCGAATACGTTTCTCATAGGTCTCTATGTGAACGTCGGAGGCGCCCATGCGGATAGCATCCGAGAGTATCGAGTCGACCAGTTTTACCAGCGGTTTGTCCTGAATGGCGGAGAGCAAGTCGGATTCGCTCGGCCCTTCGTCCGTTGACACCACCTCCAGGTCGGGATCATCCTCCAGCCCTTTGACGATTTCGGAGAGACCACCGGCGTCGGTATAGAAAGCATCAATTGCTTTCTCAATGGCCCTCTCGGGAGAAATGACCGGTTGCACCGTGCAGCCGGTTATGAATTTGACGGCATCCAGGACATAGATGTTGTTGGGATCGCTGATGGCCACCAGCAGAGTGCGATTGAGCTTGCTGACGGCGATGACTTTGAACTTACGGGCGATGTCCAGCGGTATCAGTTTAACGACTTCAGGATTAAGCTCGACATCGGACAGCCTGAGCGCACCAATCTTGAGATGTTTGCCGACGAAATTGGCAATCTCATCTTCCGACTCAGCCGCCCCGATCCTGACCAGAGCGGTCTGGAAGGTCTCTTGCTTTTCTTTTACCAGAGCTAGTGCTTCATCAACCTGTTCCGGCGTGATCTTGCCGGCCTTGACAAGCATTGCTCCCAGTTCCGCAGACATCTATCCTGCCCGTAAATTATCGCGGTTGCGGTTTACTAATGTCTTCTCGACGCCGACCCGGCCTCCCCGCACCAGACTAGTCCTGAAAAATATCGTCCAGTTTGTCCTGAGTCATATCAGCGAATTCGTCGGAGATGCCGGACTTCGTCCCAGTGGCGGACTTGGCCTTGATCTGCTCAAATATCTTGCCCAACTCGGTCGATGCTTCCTTGGCGTAGAGGCGGACCATGCCGATAGTCGTACGGTCGTCAAAAATCACTACCAGGATCGACCTCTCGCCGACCAGCGACATGTGAATATGGTCCTTCTTGCCCTGATGGAACAGGACTGAAAACTCCTCTTCGCCTACCAGCCGAGCGATCTCTCTGGTCGAAGCGAACGAACCGGCCAACAAAGCAGCCAGCGCGGTCGTGTCGAGCGAATGGGTAAAGCCCTGGCGAGTAATAAGATGACCGTCCTTGTCCACCAACAAGGCGCACTTGGCCTCGGCCCCTTTCAGCATCTTGGACATGAGAGACTCGATCAGGTTAATCTCTTCTTCATAGATGATCAGCGTGTCGTCTGCCATTATGGCCTCCTGAGTACCTACTTGATTCCAAATAATCGCTTGAAGAAACCACGCTTCCTGCTCACACTCCGGCGTCTGAGCGGCGGGGCCATGCCGGGCAAAGACCTGCCGGACTGAGCCGCGTCGGTATCGGCGCTGGAATTCTTCAAGACGTTTTTCTCGTACGAAACTTCGGCCGACGATTCTTTCGGTGTCGGTGTAAAAGCAGTCGGCGTAATCTTCTTTGCCCCGGACTCCTCACGACTGCCGGGAAAGGGTCGCGAACTCGCCGGTTGGGAGTCATCTGCGCTCTGGGCGGCAGGCTCCTCCGGTATCCCGGACGACTCCGCGCTCTCAGTAGCCTCAGATGCTGTCACGTGAACATCAACCGGCGATGGATCAGCAGCTTCCGATTTGGGCGGCGCCACTGGCGATGGCTCCTGATAGGATGGCGATGCCGGCGTTACCGCCACGGGATCGGACGGGTCCGCGGACGCCGACGATGTTGCAGTGACCTCCGGCCCAGCCGTAGGATACGGTCGCGATGGGGAAGCAGGTGGTGCCGACATAACCGGTGTTGCCGCCGCAACCTCCGGCTGAGATGTGGCCGCAGCAGTTTCGCTGGTCGCGGGCTGGGTTCGCTCCCCGGCCGACTTGGCTTTGTCGAGCACCAGCTTGATGATCAACTTGAGAGTATCAAAGACACCGTTACCGATCGTGGCCGAGGCCTCGTAGTACGGCCGGCCTATCGGGTTCAGTCTCTCTTCCAACTGAGCAACCGACATCACACCGGGCAGGTCCCGCTTGTTATACTGAATGACCAATGGCATCTCATCAAGGCTGTAGCCGTATTCCACGAGGTTCTCTTCAAGATTCATCAGCGACTCAATGTTCTCATCGAGCTTATCCGGCTGGCTATCGGCCACGAAGACGACACCGTCGACACCGCGCAGCACCAGCTTGCGGGTGGCGTTGTAATAAACTTGTCCGGGCACGGTATAGAGCTGAAACTTGGCCGCAAAACCGTTGATCGTGCCGATGTTGATCGGCAGAAAATCAAAGTAGAGGGTGCGGTCGGCCTCGGTAGCCAGCGAAATCAAATCACCGCGCGTATTCCCGGGCACTTTGGAATGCACGTACTGCAGGTTGGTAGTCTTACCGGAAAGCCCCGGTCCGTAGTAGACAATCTTGCAGCAGACTTCTCGTGAAGAATAGTTGATTGATACCATAACCTTCGTTTCCGACCGCTAACCTGCCAGATTCGCGGTTGTACTCAACTTGCCGATAGCGTTGTTCATTTCCAGTCGAATCAGCCCGATGTTCACCTGTTTTTCGGTCGTCACTACCAGAATCCCTTTACCGGCATCAGCGAAAAACAGCTTACCGTTTTCGGCCTCAATAGTTACCTGCTTCAAGGGTCGCGTTTCGAGACGCTCCAGCGACTTCTGGATGTTGGAGGTGATCGAGGCAGCCAGCGCCCCAATGGTGTCGCCGTCAAAGCTCTCGTCGAGATCGGCGGCGATCACAATACCGTCACCTCCGACGACCATTGAGCCGGTGATACCTGATGTTTTATTAAGGTCACTAAGCACTTGGTACATGGGTTCTCTCCGCCTTTTCGTAGAGCCTGTCGCCGTAGCGTTCGGCTACATATTTCTTTATTATTTCGAGCCCCTGGTTGATTCTGATATTCAGTAGATCATCGCTCTGCCATTTGGCCACTACCATCAGGGAGAAGGAGTTTCCGTAGGCAACGACGACACGTTTGTCGGCCAACTCGATTCTCAGCTTTTGGGGTTCACCCCATCGTCCGCGGCTCAGCACCGTTCTGTTAGCCTCCAGAAGAGACAGCGCATATGGCGCCCATTCTTCGCTGTTGATATTGTGCCGGCTAAACTGTCCCAGCAGAAGACCTTCATGATCGACCACAGCGGCCATCTGCACCGAGGCGTCACCCCCGATGTAGCGCACGGCGCGCTCGAATCCGTTGCCGCCGGCATCGGGAATCTCACTGAAGGTATCAAAGGAAGCAACCGGTACTGCTTCCGGCTCAGCCGGTTTGGGTTTCTCAGGGGCGGCCAGGCTCACACCGCGCTCACGCGAAACTGCAATCGATGTCCGACCCACCTCAGTACTTATCGTCGTCTCTGGTCGTGTCGATCGCAGCGGCCGCTTCTGCGTCTCCGAAATCAGTTGGATCCACAGGGGACGCAGAACAAAAGGCGCGGTTATCACATGTAATAGCAACGCCGGCAGATAACCCGAGGTACCAAGTGTGAGTGCAACCTTCACGTTCATGGTATAGGCAACGGCGATTGTCAGCCCGAACAGCACACCCAGACCCAGCCGGTACACGAAACAAACACCCGCCACCTGGACCAACTGCATCGGTGTCGCCCGACGACATAACACCCAGATCACCAAGCCGTAGAAGATCAACTCAAACATGATGTTGATAAGCGACGGTTTGACCACCGAAGCACCGAATTGCTCCGGGAACGTAATCAGCGGTACGATCAACAGCACCAGCGAATACAGTGCAGATTGACGGGCGATGCGTGAGCTAATCTCCATGACGACCCCTTTAGTTCCAACCCTGCTGCTTGAGCAGAGCATCTAATTTCATTCTCAAAGCGCCAAGGTTACTCTTACTGTTGGCGACAAACAGAAACATGCCGGCATGGGCGCGCACAGTGTAGATAGTATGGTCTCCGGTTTCTACCAGGACCGTATGGACTTTGCCGAAACAACTATCTATCAGTGTCTGATCAAGTTTACGGCTGATCTCACAGCCGACAGCTCCGCAGACGTTGCGATCCATGCGCATAGTCCACTGTGACTTAACCACTAACCCCTCAGGGTTGGCGAATAAGGCGCCGTCAACACCCGGCAAGGCGATCACCCATTCGAGTATCTGGTCGATATCCGGAGCCGCACCATCGTCATCGTCGCTCAAGTCCGTGGTTGTCGCCCGATCAGCGATCACAGTTTCATCATAACTTTCGGTGCCCACAGACACTACGGAGGGCGGTTGCACCGTAACGACCGGAGTTGCTTCGCCTACCGTTGCAGCGTGCTGCCGTGGAATCTGTCGGGCGATAGATAGCAGTTTAGTAATATGCAGACTGGCAGGATCGCTCTCGTGCAGCTTCTTGAGCAGCTTAATAGCCGGCTGGAATTCTCCCTTGTAGATATGAATCTCCGCCAGCAACAGCTCGGTCGCTCGGGTCCAACCATCGCACTCAGCCGCCTTGCGGGCCTCGATCTCGGCCCAGTCGAACAACTGCCGGTCGAGATTGATCTTGGCCATGACGACATGGGCCGAGCCATAAGACGGATGCACTTTCAGACCATTCTGGCAAATCCGAAACGCCTTCTCCAAATCTCCCTTGCGACGCAAGGCTTCAGCCAAAGCAGCAAAGATTTGCGAGTTGGGATCCTGATCCAGGATCTTCTGGCACTTGGCGATTCGACTGTCTATTTCAGAGGCACTGGTCACGATACAATTGTAACCCTTGGTTTAGTAATCTCTTACCATTGCGGTAAACTTAATCGACCAGTAAGTATTGTTATTACATGCGATTATGTCAACCTAAATCTGCTCTCAACTGAGGGTTCGACGAGCCTCGTGTACGCCGTAGGCAAACAATCCAACCATGAGAACCAGCAGGAGCGGAACCACAAAGCTCGGCAGACTCACGAATTCGAAGGCGTGCAACAGTGCGGCTACTTGAGCCAGGGCCAGTACTATGAAGCCAACGACAAACAACTGCCAGCTTTTGAGGAGCAGTCCGCCTCGAACCAGGTCGGTCACGCGAAAAGCGCCCACCAAACCGAACACGGCCACGGCCAGCACCACCAGATTGAAAATAGTCGGTGGGTTCGTAATCACAGCCAGATTGGCCGCGTGGGCCGCCGGACTGAAAAGGAGTATCAAACCCGCGGGAATAGCTACAAAACGTCTCATATTCAACCTCACTTAACCTCTTACCATCTTAACTACTTTGTCCGCCCGCCGAAGCGTCCGGTAGAAATCCTCATCAAGACCATACCGCTTCACCAACTCGCGACGAGACGACAAGGGTCCGGATATCTCCTTCTTGACGCTACCGGCAGCCTGGCGAAAGGCCCCCCGGCCCAGCAGGCTAAAAACGTATGCCAGTTGTTCACTGAGCATAGTTTCCAGACCCGCCATCAGTTGATGGTACCGGGTGGTCGGCGGCAGAGCCCTGACAGCGGTCAGAAACTTATCCAGGGTCGGTCGCAATTCCGACGACGGGTCAAAACCCGGGAAGAAATTCAGCAAACCGCCGCGATACTGGGCTGAGAACTGGGCCAGACAGGTGTTGTCTTCACCGACGACCGCTTCCACCGCCGAACGGATGCGGAAGAAGCTCTGGTTGTACAGGTGAAACACTATCGTCAACAGGACTTCCTCTTCATCCTCTTTTTCCACCTCTTTCTCAACTCGCGAGCCGACCGCTTCCACCAGCTTCTGGTTCATGAGCCGGTGAATAGCCCGACAGGTGACAAACTCCCCCATGGGCGAGAGATTGATCAGGTCAGGGACGGTATGCTCGCCGTCGATCAGCGCCAGGATGCGAAACTCATCCATCGACAACTTGATCTCATCGCGATTGGTTTTCGGCGACGCCACCACATCCAACAGAACGTCATCGGAGGGCAGAATCTTTTGAATCTCCATCCACTCATCGATACGCCGAGTGCCCTCCATGATCACGTTCATGGTGTTCATCTCGACGGTGAAGGGGGCGTTCTTAGGTTTGGCGTCCTCGTGGAATGTGAAATCACCTTCCCGCCAACTAAAGAGATTGTAGACGATCTCTTCGATCTGCAGTTTGAGGCACTCACCTATCTCATGCTTGTCGAACAGACCCATGTCGATCAAGGTCGTACCCAACTGACGTCCGGTCTGCTTGTGGAGGGTGATAGCGCGCTCGAGATTGCCCTTTGATATCTTCCCGCGCCGAAGCAACATGTTGCCCAGGAGGTCTTCGGTGCTGTTGATAGATGAGGCGAAGATTATGCTGCCATCTTTGAAAGCCACCTCTTTCTGTCGGGTGGCTGTCTTCGCTTCCAAAACGCCGGTCTTTTTCCCGCTAGCCAACAGCTGCAATATATCCGGGAAGGAAACCGTTCTGAGATTGCCGGACAGACTCAATTTGTCTCCCTCTGGAATCAGGTACACCAACAATAACCCGCACTTCGGGTACTTCTCTTAGATTATCGGGCGTACCGACGGATACCTTAAGATCAATTTCAGGTCCCTGATACTACCCGAACGGCTTGTGATGGTTGATCTTGCAAC
>JAUWMW010000027.1 GCA_030612965.1 bacterium | reverse complement strand
CTGATCTCGACGAAGTCGGGATTGTGACCCTGCGATCCGCCCTAAGGCATTGTGGGAAAGTAGCCTTGAGAATCACCGGTTCACACGCTCGCCTTCGGCGAACGCAGGAACCGGTGAAACATACAATTGCGACACAGCCTGCAAGGCTCTGGGTGGCAGGCAAGCCTGTCTTTCGCGCTTCGCGCGCCGTCTGTTTCAAGGGCGTCTGCGGCCCACGAGAATCCAAACCCACCAGCCGCCACTCACCGGGTGGGGTACCGAGTGATTGACCTTTCTCAGGTATCATCATCCAAGACCATTAGATTGCAGGCTGATGATACCGATGAGAGCCGGGCTACCTGACCCTCAGACCGGCGATTTTGACGGCACCCCGGTGGTAGCCATCGGGGAACAACAGTTCAAGTTCCTCCAACTGGATTCCAGTTGCATCGCAGGTTTCATAAACCATTGGGACGGCGTTGTTCTTCTCCCAGCTTTCTCGCAGGTATCGTATGACCTTCCAGTGTTTCTCCGTCAGTTTCCCGCCGGGTATTTTCATATCGTAGGCCCTGAATGTGGCGTATTGCTCGTCCCACTCATCAGGATGCACAAGAAACCCGCGCACGTCCGTCTCGTAGGTCTTGTCAGCGGATATCAAGTTAAGGTCCATTGCTGCCGGCGGATAATACGCCTGCCCCAGATAACCCTCCTTGTAAGTGATGCCGGCCAACTTGCAGGCGCCTCTGAGATACCCGGTCGGGAAGAGCCTCCTCAGGTCTTTTAGTCGCAGAATACCCCCCATGCGACAGGTATCATAGACCGATGGACACTTGCCGGTATCCTCAAAGGTCTCACGAATATAGCGGATGACGTCCCAGTGCTCCTTTGTCAGGCCACCGGGAATCTTGAGCTGCGCGGATAGGCCTTCTGCGAAATCTTCATCCCAGGAATCGAAGATCAACAGGTGCCCCTTATTATCCATCTCGTAGCTCTTACTCTTGTAAGTGAAAGTACCCATGTTCACTCCTTGGTTCTCATAACCGATTTATTACAGCCTGACGGTCATTAGCTCGGGTCCAACACGATGAGAGTTGGATCATCTGGCCCTCAGACCGGCGATTTTGACTGCACCTCGATGGTAACCATCAGGGAAAAGTCGCTCCAGATCCTCCAATTTGAGACGATTGACTTCACAGGTTTCATATATCGTGGGAACCTCCCCGGTTATTCGGTACCTGTCTCGTAGAAAGCGTATGATCTGCCAGTGCTTGTCTGTAAGCAGATTCGGCATACCCATTTCGTATGCCTGACGGAGGGCAAAGTTCTCGTCCCAGTCGTCCGGGTTGATCAGAAAACCCAGATCGTCAATCTCGTATGAACTGTTTCGGTACCGGGACAGGTGATGCTGGAAGTTGTGTTCCTGCCAGACATATTTCAGATAGGCTTCCCGGTGGCTAACGCCCGCTAACTTGCACGCCCCCCGCAGATAGCCAGCCGGGAAAAGCCGTTTGATATCACCGAGCCCGAGATCATTCTCTCTGCAGGCCACGTATACAAGAGGGCATATGTTCATGGACTCAAAGGAACTGCGCAGGAAAGAGATCACTTGCCAGTGCTGACTCGTCAGTCCATCTGTGATACCGATGCCGGGAGCCATCCCCTCGGCGAAGTTCTTATCCCAATCGTTCGGATCCATGAGGAAGCCCTTGGAGTCCACCTTGTATTTCCTGCCGCCATGTCGAAAATATCTCATGGCGCCCGAGGTCGCCTCGCTGTCTTGTTTGGCCATACAGCTTTAACCTACCTTTCACTCATGGTTCCGTTCAAGGGGTCCGAGTGTCCCCCCGGGCCTTTAACCTCATTCAACATATTCTCGGCAGTTGCTCGCCGCTGTGCATGTCCACCATTCGTTCGACGCCGATGATACTTCTCATGGTAACAACACCGGCCTCCCGGTCGGTTACTTCGCCCACAATCGTGGAGCCGAGGCCGGGGAAACAGGTTGCCAGAATCGCTGCAGTCCTGTCCGCGTCGGATGCCGGGACGATGACAATAAAACGCCCTTCGTTGGCCACATACATTGGATCAAGACCAAGTAGTTCACATGCCCCGCGCACATCATCGCAAACGGGCACTTTGCTTTCGTCGATACCGATGTGCAGGCCGGACGACTCAGCGATCTCCACCAGCGCTGTAGCCATACCTCCCCTGGTCAGGTCACGCAGGCAGTGAATTTCGATCCCCGCCTCGATAAGCTGCATAACCGCCGCCGACAGAGGGGCACAGTCGCTCTCTATCGTCGTTTCGAACGACAACCCCTCACGCTGGGCCATGACGGCAATGCCGTGTCGGCCGATGTCGCCACTGAGAATGACCACGTCTCCCGCTCTGAGGGAACCCGGACCGATCCGGAGGTTATGGTTCACGGCGCCAACCCCCGCGGTGGTAATGAATACACCATGACCCCGGCCGTGATCGACGACCTTGGTATCACCGGTTACAATCCGCACCCCGGACTGGAGCGCCGCCTGCCGCATCGAGAGAGCTATTCGCCACAGTGATTCGGTGGGGAAGCCTTCCTCAAGGATAAATGACGCGCACAGATACAGAGGCTTTGCCCCGCACATGGCAAGATCGTTAACCGTGCCATAGACAGCCAATGTCCCGATGTCTCCACCGGAGAAGAAGATGGGATCGACGACATAAGAATCGGTGGTGAAAGCAAGCTGGGTTCCTGTTATGTTGAGAAGCGCTCCGTCGTGTTGCGATTCCGAGTCCGGACTCTCGAACAGAGGAGCAAACATGTCGTGTACGAGCTGGTGCATCAACCTGCCACCGCCGCCGTGAGCCATAGAGATGTGCGGATGCTCCGTCAGGGGGAACCGACAAACCGGGCTTGAATCGCCGGATGGTTTCATTGGCTTTTACTCGCTTTCATACGCCCAGAATTCTCGCTTTGACGACTGTAACGGTAGTACGCTGCACAGGCGCCCTCGGATGATATCATGGGAGCACCCAGAGGTCGCTCGGGCGTGCAACCTCCAGCGAAGGCAGGGCAGTCGCACGGCTTCTTGATCCCCTGAAGGATTAGACTGCTTATGCACACTGAACTGTCTTCAGCCGGACGAGCCATCAATTCGAATCGTTTCTCGGCATCAAACTCAACGAACTCGCTACGAAGGGACAAACCGCCTTTTGGTATGACACCAAAACCGCGCCAGGCGCGATCGACGACACGGAAGACACGATCCATCATATCCCGCGCCACTTTATTGCCATCAGGTTTGACAGCCCTCGCATACTGGTTTTCGAGTTTGGCATGACCCTGCTCCAACTGCGCTACCGCCATGTGAATGCCCTGAAGAATATCAACCGGCTCAAACCCGGTGACGATGATCGGAAGATGAAACCGAGAACAGAGTTGCTCATACTCAGAACATCCCATCACGCTGCAAACATGGCCGGGCGCCAGCAAGGCTTGCACCTGACACTCGGGAGAGTCCAGAATAGCTGCAATAGCAGGCGGGATAAGAACCTGGGCGCACAAGATCGAGAAGTTGCGGACGCCCTGTTGGTATGCCTGATATACTACCGAGGCGTTCACGGGAGCTGTAGTCTCAAACCCAATCGCGAAGAAAACTACTTGCTTGTCAGGATGCTCGCGCGCGATCTCGAGACAATCCAGCGGCGAGTAAAGCGTGCGAACGTCACCCCCCTGTGCTTTGACGGACAGCAAGTCCTGCTCGCTGCCGCGAACGCGCAGCATATCTCCAAACGAACAGAAGATGACATCCTCACGTGAGGCCAGTGCTATGGCTTTGTCGATCAAGTCAGTCGAGGTGACACATACCGGGCAGCCGGGGCCGTGCAGAAGGGTGACCTTGTTGGCCAGCTTCCGGTCGATGCCGTTTCTTACGATGGCATGAGTCTGCCCACCACATACTTCCATTACCTTCCAGTGGCCGGCGCCGACCTTAAGGATAGCTCCGGCAAGTCGCGCGGCGGCGGCGGGATCACGGTAATCATCCAGGAACTTCATCGACCGCCCTCTCTCCCGGTTCTCGGGAGTTCCAATTGACCGATATACTCAAGAGTTTTGGCCGCTTCATCGGGGTCAATGGCGCCGATGGCGAAGCCGGCATGTATAAGGACATAATCGCCTACCGTTGCTTCCGGCGCCGCCGACAGATTCACATTCCTCACGATGCCGCCGAAACTGACTCGCCCCGACCGCGTGAGAGGAGCGTCGTTTGTTATGTCAACTATTCTGCCGGGAATCGCCAGACACATTTTTGTCACCTTTGTGTTGGGGGCGGCAAGCCGCCATGATCTGACCGAGCGCTATACCGCCGTCGTTGGGTGGCACCCGCTCGTGCAAGTACACTTCAAAGCCATGATGTTCGAGGGTCGCCAAGGCGCGCTCGGTGAGGTATCTATTCTGGAAACAACCGCCGGTGAGCACGATCTTGCGCTCTCCGATCCTGGAAGCAACTGTGGCTATCATCTCTGCAAGGGTCTGATGGAACTTTGCTGCAATCATGGCCGGGGTTACTGAGGACCGCAAATCAGTGAGGATTTGACACAACATAGGCTCCCAGTCGATGACGAATGGTGAGGTTGATGTATCCAGGTCAAACTCATAGGTATCCGCCGACCGGTTATTCAAGGCGGCAAATTCCAGCTTCATCGCGGCCTGACCTTCAAAACTCATTTTGTGACACAATCCAACAAGGGATGCGATAGCATCAAAGAGGCGACCGGCGCTCGAAGTGAGAGGTGAATTGATTTCCCTGCCAAGCATTTTCTTGATGGTCTTTAGCTCCGACTTTCTGAAAGACCTGACCAGTGACAGGTCATCCATCAATACCGCGGCATCACCAAAGACCTTATACAATAAGCCCAGAGCCGAACGGCGTGGTTCACGGATAGCAGCATCGCCACCGGGCAGGCGAAAGCATCGCAGATGTGCGACTCGCTCAAAGGAGTTGTCGCTGATTCTCAAAAACTCACCGCCCCAGATAGTACCATCGGTGCCAAGCCCAGTGCCGTCAAAAGCGACACCGAGCAGTGGCGGCTCCAGACCATGTTCCGCCATAGAAGACAAAACGTGCGCGTAGTGGTGCTGAACCGTCACCCGTGGGGCATCAAAGGTGTATGCAAACCGGGTGGACTGATAGTCAGGATGCTGATCACAGACCACTCGGTCCGGATTCACATCATACATGGACATCAGTGACCCGGCTGTAGTGCCCAAGGTGTCGAAAGTGAGCTTGCTGTCCAGGTCACCGATATGCTGACTGACAAGAACGCGCCTTCCTTTGGTTATACCGATTGCGTTCTTGAGTTGAGCACCCACCGCCAGGCAGTCCGACACAGGTTCGGGCAGATCAATCACTGTGGGAGCATATCCGCGGGCGCTGCGAAGTACGACCGGACGATCAGCAATGACCCGGACAATCGAGTCATCCACGTGCTGCGCTATGGGACGGTCATGCACCAGAAATAGATCGGCGACTCTGTGAAGCCGGGCGAGAGCATCGCGCTCATCGATGCAGATCGGCTCGTCCGACATGTTGCCGCTGGTGGCCACGATGGGACCACCCAGGTCAGCCATCAGCAAATGGTGCAGAGGAGTGTAAGGTAGCATGATTCCCAGGTATGGATTGTCGGGAGCAACCAGATGCGAGACGTTGCCCTGAGTGGTTTCTGCATAAGGCTTCCGTTTCAGCAGCACTATCGGCGAGGCGCAGGAGGTAAGGACAACCTTCTCAGTTGTTGTCAGTTCACAGTCGTTCTCAACCGACGGCAGGTCCGGATACATCAGCGCGAACGGTTTTTCCGGTCGGTTCTTTCGATCTCTCAGACGGCGCACGGCGTCGTCGTTGGTGGCATCGACAATGAGTTGAAAACCGCCCAGTCCCTTCAGGGCCAGTATCCCGCCCGTCCGTATCAAGTCACAGGCCTGGCTCAGAGCCTGCTCACGGCCGGCTAACGTTTTGCCCGCTTTGTCCCACAACTCGAGATGCGGGCCGCACTTTGGACATCCGTTCGGTTGCGCATGGAAACGTCGGTTTTTCGGGTCTTCGTATTCCCGACGACATTCGTCACACATACTGAACCGTCGCATAGTCGTGTTGGCGCGGTCATAGGGGAGCGATTCTACGATGGAGTAACGCGGTCCGCAGTTGGTGCAGTTTGTGAACGGGTATCGGTAGCGACGGTTGGCAGGATCGAAGATTTCCTCCCGGCATTCCCGGCAGGTTGCGATGTCCGGAAGGATCACGGCGTCAGTTTCGCCGTTGCGGTCACTCTCTCGAACGCTGAAACCTGGGTAGCCGACAGGCGTAAGGTTGTCAACTTTCATGTCATCAATATGGGCCAGAGACGGTTGTTCAGCTACGATGCGATCGAGGAACTGTCGGAGTCTGTTCTTGCCACCCTCAAGTTCAACCTGTACCCCTCCCAGTGAGTTCCTGACCCAGCCGTTGAGATCAAGGTCGTTGGCCAGCCGATAGATAAAAGGACGGAAACCAACGCCCTGTACCGTTCCTCTGATACCGAGACGCAATCGTGAGGGCTGATCAATCTCGGTTACATTAGCAACCTTTGGCGCCAAAAGTCCTTCACCCTTCCGCCACTTCGACGCTATCCAGAATTATGTCCTGAGCATGAGGGTCAAAGTTGTCCTGAAGAACCTCGACATCGAGCCTCGCACCTTCCGCCACCGTGCCGGTCACGGCCATATCGAAATGCTCGCGGAGGTGATCAGGTGAGATCTGGGCCAGGGCGCCAAGTTTCACTTTGACCCCGATTACTTTGTCGGCTCCGTTTTCTTCGGCGATGGTTTTGACCTTGCTCAGCAGGTCCTTTAGAAGTGAAGATTCATGCATTGTCATCACCTGTCACTTTGTGTCTGGTCAGATTGTCGATATCCTCAACGATACGTCCAATGATCTTGTTGGCGCCTTGCCGGACCTCCGGGGTCAGATCGATACCGGCTGAGAAACTCTTACCCTCAATGCCGTACACTATCAGTCCATGAGGAAGCCGATCAAGAACCCTGGCCAGTTCGATGACCTCGTTGACGGAAATCGAATGAGTCGATAACCCTGAGAACAAGTTGGAGGGGATAGACTCGCACAGGGCATCGAAGTGATACGTCGTACCCGGAGGGGCTCCGGAGGAAGCGCAGTCAATCACAAAAGTATGGTCCGAGTCGGCCCAGGCATCGATAAGAGCAAAGCCGTCGCCGATTCCCTCAACAACTCTCACGCCGTTGAGGGCAAGGCTCTCAATCTGTTTGGCGACATACAGGCCGATCCCATCATCCGACCGGTAGGCGTTGCCGATGCCGACCACCGTTATGGAGTTTTCTTCCACCTAACGTGTCCTTTTTCAATCCCGCTTGATATCGAGTTTGAGGAAATGGCACGAACAGGAAATACAGGGATCGTAGTTGCGTATCACCTGCTCACACTGCCAGGTAAGTTTGTCGTCCGTCAGATCGAGGTTCTTCTGCACGAACTGACGAAGGTCTACTTCCATGGCCTTCTGGTTCTGCGACGTGGGAGGAATGATTCTGGCATCTTTGATGATCCCGGCGTCGTCGATCTCATAGCGATGGTAGAGCAGTCCCCGTGGCGCCTCAGTGCATCCGTGCCCGACCCCGGCCTTGGGTGGCACTTCAACATATGGCTTGTCGGGAGCTTTATACGCCTTGATGATCCTCAGCGCTTCGTGGCAGGCGAACACAGTCTCCACACTCCGCACGATGATACTCTTGAATGGGTTCGTGCAAACTTCGGACAGCCCGGCTTCCTTAGCTGCTTTTTGCGCCACCTCCGGCAGTCGGTCGAAATTGTTGCAATACCGAGCCATCGGTCCGGCCAGGTAGTCGTCTCGCTCTTTCACTTTCGCCTGTAGCGAGGTCGAATGCGGTACGTGGATCTCCTCAAAAGTGTCCAGGAACTGGTCGGTACTGATGTCGATCCCCTTGTTGGAGACGACTCTGCCTTCGGTGATAGGGTACTCGTCAGGATGTCGCAAGGACACGAACTCATAATCTCTCTCGAACTCGGGGAAGGGCAGGGTGGAGGTAAAACGGACCGTTTCAAGAGATGCCTCCAGCGCCCACTCGAGAGGCTCGACGAATCGGAGAATATCCTCTTTCGTTGGGACTTTGTAGAACCCGCCAACGCGCGGGTTCACCGGGTGGATTTCCCGGCCGCCGAGGAGCACCATCAGATCGTTACCGATTTTCTTGAGTTTCAGCCCCTGAGTGACGACATCCGGGTGGTCTTTGGCCATCGTTATAGCATCTTCGTAACCCAGGAAGTCGGGAGCATGGAGCATGTAAATATGAAGCGCGTGCGATTCAATCCATTCACCGCAGTAGATGAGTCTTCGCAAGTCTCGGAGCGGTCCCGAGACAGTAACACCGCAGACTGATTCCATCGCCTGCGACGAACTCATCTGGTAAGCGACCGGACAGATGCCGCAGATACGAGACGTGATGTCGGGTGCTTCGGTGAATCTTCGACCACGCAGCAAGGCTTCGAAGAATCGCGGGGGCTCGAAAACACTGAAGCGGACATCAGCCACCGTGTTGTCCTTGATCTTGACGTAGAGCTTCCCCTCTCCTTCCACACGGGCCAGGTAGTCGACCTTGATGGTTCTACTTTTCATGCGCCTCGCTCTCCTTTCGGAACGGCTCCGCATAGGCATTGAACCCCCGGAACATTCTGACAATATCGTCTGACGGAACCTGCAACCGTTCAAACCAGGCCGCCAGCGATTTGGTATTCGGGCTTTCCATGGGACCGAAGCATCCGAAGCAGCCCCGGTTATAGGACGGGCAAAGGGCGCCGCAGCCCATCTGCGTAACCGGTCCCAGGCAGGGAATCCCGCTGGATACCATCACGCAGACGTTCCCCTTCATTTTGCATTCCATACAGACGCTGTGCGTGCCGATGTTCGGCTTGCGGCCGTTGAGAGTAGCGCTAATGAATTCCACCAGTTGGTACTTGTTGATCGGGCAGCCGCGTAGTTCAAAATCAACAAATACATGATCGGCGATGGGAGTCGACTTGTTAAGCGTTTCGATATAAGCAGGATTGGCGTACACGATGGAAACGAAATCGTTCACATCGGCGAAATTGCGCAACGCCTGAATCCCTCCGGCCGTGGCACAGGCGCCTATCGTCACCAGACACTTCGACATCCTGCGAATCTTATGGATCCGCTCCGCATCGTGCGGCGTGGTGATGGAGCCTTCTACCAGCGAAATATCATACGGTCCCTTGACGATAGCTCGTGAAGCTTCTGGGAAATTGGCGATGGTGATTTCTTTAGCTATGGCCAGCAACTCATCCTCGCAGTCCAGTAAGGATAGTTGACAGCCGTCACAGGAGGCGAACTTCCACACGGCCAGTTTTGGTTTCTTTACGGCAGCCATGCTACATTTCTCGCTTGGTAAAAATGTCTTTTATGTCAACGTAACAGTAGACAGGACCATCCTTACACACGAAGGTTGGCCCCAGTTGGCAATGTCCACACAGTCCTATGCCACACTTCATATTGCGTTCCATGCTGATGTAAATGCGATCATCAGCCACACCACGCTTCTGCAATTCCATCACAGCAAACCGCATCATGATCTCCGGACCACATACCATTGCTATGCAGTTCTGCGGGTCGAAGGGGGATCTGCTGACGAGTGAGGTTACAACGCCAACATTGCCCCGCCAGGCGCCGGTTGCGTGGTCGACAGTCAGATGCATTTCCAGGTCGAAACGAGAACGCCATTTCTCAAGATCTTTGCGGTAGAGAATATCCTCCGGAGTTCTTGCACCGTACAGCAGAACAATCCTGCCGTACTTCTCGCGACGGGTGAGCAGGTAGTGAATCATCGGCCTTAGCGGAGCCAGACCGATACCACCGGTTAGCAACACTATGTCCTGATTCTCTGCCTTATCAACCGGCCAGCCTTTTCCGTAAGGTCCGCGAACTCCCAGACTATCACCTACTTTGAGCTTTCTCATAGCTCTTGTAACCGTTCCCACCTCACGGGTGGTATGTACCAGTGTTTCTCTTCTGGCCGGGTCACCGCTAATCGAAATCGGCACCTCACCCACCCCGTACACATAGAGCATGTTGAACTGTCCGGGTTGAAATGGAAAGTCGGCATCGTCATCCTGTGGCTGTAGTATAAGCGAGAACGTATCCCCCAGTTCCTTGATTATGCGATGAATTTGTAGCGGCCGCACTAACATGGGATCGGGCTGCTTTGCTGCGTCCGAGTGCTTACTTGTTTGTTGAGTTTCCATACACGTCCAATAGCTGTAGCCTAGTTGCTTCCAGGAGTTCCGCAATGATGACAGCAAAGCGCTTCATGACTTCATAGCCGAGATCATGATCTTCTTCACATTTCTCGCGAAGGCATTTGCCGTCAAGGGCAATGGCCCGGGTTAACTCCGCCGCGCGGGCATCAAAATGCCAGCGGTATGGGCGCACCAGCCACGACCAGCCCAGGATTTCCCCGGCTTCCCGTGAGCGAATCATGATCGGTCCCTTCTGGGGAACATGCGTCTCGATGAGAACCCGACCGTGCCGGATAAAATAAAAGACGTTGGCTTCTAATCCCTCTCGGAAAACGAAATCTCCTTCCTTGAAAACTACGTTCGAAGCACACCCGACCAGCAGTTTGATGTGCTCTGCATCTAGACCTTCAAGGAATGGATGCTCTCTGAGAGTCTGCTCCAAATCTCTCATAGTGGTTATCCTCGTTCTATGGCCGAAGCCATGCTTTTATTCCTTCACCGTTAATTGCCGTGCTTCCTCCGTGATATCGATACCGACCGGACACCAGGTGATGCAACGCCCACATCCGACACATCCTGACATCCCGAACTGCTCCTGCCAGTACACTAACTTGTGCATCATCCACTGCCGATAGCGTGAAGTGACACTAGTGCGTATGCTGCCGCCGTGGATGTAGGAATAATCCACAGTGAAACAGGAATCCCACCACCGTTGTCTTTGGGCGTGCTGCCCGGTGAGATCAGTACTGTCTTCCACGTTGGTGCAGAAGCAGGTCGGGCAAACCATAGTACAGTTGCCGCAGGCCAGACATCGCTCGGCTATCGCCTCCCAATGAGGGTCGTCGAATTTCTCGTTCAGCAGTTTTCCGATATGTTCGGAGTCAATAGTGCGAGTCATGCCGCTGGCGGCCTTGTTGAGTTCCTTTTGCGCCGCCTTTATCTCCGATTCCTTCGGCTGTCTTACCGGAAGTTTGTCAACGAGCTTTTTCCCCGCTTTTGAACCAGGCTCCACAATGAAATAGTGCCGGTTTGAGACATACATCTCAGTCAGGGCCAGATCGAAACCGGAGGTCGCTTTGGGTCCTGTCTTCATGGAAGCGCAGAAGCAGGTTCCGCCGGGACGCACACAATTGACCGCCACCACGAAGAGGTTCCGGCGGCGCTCCTGGTATGAGTGGTCGATATACTGACCTTGGCTGAGTATCTTGTCATGGATGGCCAGGGCGGCAAGATCGCAAGAGCGAACACCGATCAGAGCGCGCTTGACCTGGTCGGGCTCCGGTTGAATGACCTTGAAACCGTTGCCGTCCCGAGTGGCCTCCCAGAGCTTGCTTGTCGGTGGATGAAGGAACCTTCTCCAGGACTGCGAACCGATAGTGCAACCAAAAAGTGTCTTCTTCTTCTCTTTCACCAATCGGTATTTGCCGGGTTCACACACGTCAACCCAGCCGACGGGAAGCTCATCCACTGCATGAATCCTCTCGTAGACAATAGCGCTGTCCCTGACAATGGGACCCAACAGTTCGTACCCACTGTCCGACAGCGCATCAAGAAGACCCTGAAAGTTCTTTCTCTCCAGTACGACAACATCCTTGTCCGGCAACGTTATCTCGGTCACGGTGGATCACTCCTCGTATTGTGGCGACCTGGTACACACAGCATAATGGTATTCATCCTAAAAAAGCTATTTGAAACTGCAAGCGTATGATGGAATTATAGCCGTCAGAACTCCATACCTTCAGCTATCTCGAGAATGATGTCTCGTTCCCGTAATATCCCTACCAGTTCTCCTTCATCCATCACCGGTAGGTTGATCAGGTGGTGGTGGACCATGAGATGTATCGCTTTCATGATGGGGTCGTGTATCTCTACAGACACGAGTTCATCCATCAACTCGTGGATATTTCGTCTGCCGATCAGTTTGCATTGGGCCATAAACATGCCGGTGAAGAAGGTTGTGTATGGAGAGTCCTCAAGGAATGGAGGCAGCACCAGCTTGAGCATGTCAACGAAACGGACCAACCCCACGAACTTCTCGCTGCGGTCGTAAACCAGGGCCGAACGAACCTGGCCGGCCTGCACACCCTCCACTACCGGCTGGTAGAACGCCTCCCGCAGCCTAGCAATGGCATCAGAGACGGGTTCGTCTACATAGAGTCGGGGATAGCGTGATGGGGGCGCCATCAGTTCGGTAATGGTCCGCTCCCGCATCGGTTTCTCGATGTCTCGACCCAACAGCGTACGGATGCGTTTGGCAAGCTGCTCCATGTCGATCGGCTTCTGCAGAAAGTCGATGATATCCAGCTTGATGCCGGCCGTGGCGGCATCGAAGTCACCGTGCCCAGTGAGGATGATTACCGGGAGGGTAGCGTCCATCTCCCTGATCTCTTGCAGCGTTTCGATACCGCCCATTCCCGGCATCTTAAGGTCCAGAATGACCACGTCCGGCCGCTCGAAGTTTATTGCTGTCAGAGCTTCTGTTCTGTCGGCGACATCAGTTACGGTAAATCCTCGTCTGCCCAGCGCTGTCGCTGTGGCCTGTCGGAAGTCATCTTCATCATCCACTAATAGCAGCTTGAGCGTGGTCTGTTCCATGTCCATTAGTTTCTCCTTTTCCAACACCTATCCCATAGACGGCAGGTCACCAAAAACCGAGCAACGGCAAGTATAACATACTGAGCAACATCAGAACCGCGAAAGCTAAAACGACGCAGATTATTCCCACGCGCAGAAAGTCTTTCGCTGAAAGATGGCCGCTTGAGTAAACTATGGAATTTGAGGGCGTCCCAATTACCAGCAGATGGGCAAATGACGAGGCACAGGCGGTGGCCAGGCCGATGAACGGCACCAGGGTTGTCCCGGGGTTGGCGAGTTTGCACCCGATGCGTGGTGGTCATGGTTATCTACCTGACTTTCAATCCTGCGATCTTGACGGCTCCCCGGTGGTAGCCATCAGGAAACAGCCTCTCTAATTCGTCCAGTTCCAAACCGTTGTGTTCGCAGGTTTCAATTACGGTCGGGACTTCGCGATGCTCCTGGTAGTAGCTCCGCAGGAAGTTGATTATCTGCCAATGTCTCTCCGACAAACCGCCGGGCACTTTCATTTCCGAGGCTTTACAAATGGCAAACTGCCGGCTCCAATTGTACGCCTGTACCAGGAAGCCGTTGGAGTCGATCTCATAAGTGTTTTCCGGTGACGTGGCGGCGACCTCAACGAGCCCATGCTCAACCCAGGCGTATTTCAGGTAGCTCTCCTTGTATGTGATGCCCGCCAGTTTGCAAGCTCCCCGCAAGTAACCAGTGGGGAAGAGATTCTTCAATTCTTTCAATCGCAGGCCATTTAGTTTGCAGGTCTGATAGACTAGTGGACACTTGCCGAGTTCCTCGTATGTCTTGCGAATGAAGCGGATGACCTCCCAGTGCTTGGTGGTGAGACCGTCAGAGATACCCATTCTGGGCGCCATCGCCTCGGCGAAGTTCTCGTCCCACTCGTCGCTGTTTAGCAGGAAGCCTCCGGAGTCTACCTGATAAGATCTGTCATTCAGTATCAGTTCTGTCATATGAATCTCTCTCCTTCCGACCGATTTCATCATGTCAGCCCGGATACCTCCTGCGGATATCCTTAACAAGTTCCGCCTGTTGCTGTTCAATCTGGCTTTGCCGATGCTCGAACAGCCGACGGATCGTCGTCGCCAGTTTCTCAATGTCCGGCGGTTTCTCAAGGTACTCATGAGTACCCTGCTTGATTGCTTCCATGGCCGTGACGTATGACGGGTGACCTGTGAGCATTATCACCTGGACACTGGGGTAGTACGTCCTTATCCGCCTCAGCACCTCAAGACCGTCCATGCCCGGCATCTTGACATCCAGAACGACCACGTCAACCAACTTCTCTTTCAGGAGCGCCAAACCCTGTTCGCCGCTCTCGGCTGTATCCACATCCAAATTGCGGCGTTCAAGCACACGCTTCATCGAGTCCAGGAACCTGACTTCATCATCAATGAGTATCACCCGCACGGGGACGGAGGAATCCGGCGGCGGCGGTTCATGATCCTCGCTTTCCCTTTGTTTGAATCGGACCACCACTTCGCCAATACGTGCAGCCATGTCGTCCATGTCGATTGGCTTTGACAGGTAGTCGGCGATACCGTCTTTTGACGTCTGAAAGGCATCATCGATAGATGAGTGACCGGTCAGGAGAATTACCGGCAGGTTAGGATACTTCCGGCGAATGATCCTGAACACTTCGATGCCGTCGATATCAGGCATCTTGACATCCAGCACGATGACATCGTACTGCTTTGCATCCACCATCTCCAATGCTGTCACACCGTTGGGGGCAACATCGACCTCCAGACCTCTTCGCTGCAACGCCTGTGATGAGGCGGTCAGGAAATCCTCTTCGTCATCAACGAGCAGGACTCTGCTTTTTTCGTTGTTTTCCATCATCAGAAATCTCCTACTCTTGCCCGGGTGGCTCCAACCGAAGCATGATATGCATGGCTGTGCCGTTTCCTTGTTCTCTTTCGGCTCTCATGCCGCCACCCCACGACTTTACGATGCCATAACAGACCGACAGCCCCAGCCCCGTTCCCTGGCCAACCGGCTTGGTCGTATAAAACGGTTCAAA
>JAUWMW010000370.1 GCA_030612965.1 bacterium | reverse complement strand
AGTTCTGTGGATAGCTCGGCGTTTATGGCTTTACCGGACTCGGCGAAGTTTCGCAGGCCGGTGTTTCGTTCCATGACGATCAGTCCGCCGTACTTCAGTTCGCTTAGCCGCAGCACCGCGCGGGTCACCTCTTCGATCGTCTTGCGTTGCTGCACGGTAAAGAACCGCCGGAGAAAACGGTTTTGCCCCATCTGCGCCAGTACGCCGCGCAACTCCGGTTGAAATACCACCACCAGCACAATCAATCCGAACGGCGCCAGGATCGAAAACATCCAGGTCAAACCCTCCAGTTGAAACCAGTAGGCAACCGAAGCCAATCCGGCGATCAACGTCAACCCGATCACGATCTGCGCTGAGCGGGTGCCCCTCACTAACTTCAATATCTGGTAGATGATGAAACCGACGATCAGGATATCAACAACGTCCTTGAGACCGAAACTGAGAAAGTCGAACTGAAACAGGGTCATGCGCTGTTCCTCACTGCCTGCAGAACCTTGAGGGCCTCGACCGTTTCGGAAACATCATGAGTCCGGACAATGGCGGCGCCTTTTAGTACGCTCAGAATGGCAGCCGAAAGCGACCCGCCCATCCGCTGGTCGGCCGGCTTGTCGCCGTCATGGAGCATGCCGATGAATGACTTGCGCGAGGCCGCCACCATCACCGGCGCCCCCAGTTTGGAAAACTCCTCGAATCGGCTCAGAATCTGGAGGTTGTCGCTGAGTCGCTTGCCGAAACCGATACCGGGATCGATAATGATCTTGGATTTGTCGATTCCCTGAGTCTCACAAAGCGCGATCCGGCGTTGGAAGAACACTACTATTTCGGTAACACAATCCTCGTAATGGGGATCGACCTGCATATCGCGCGGCGAACCCTGCATATGCATCATCACTACCGGCACTCGCCGCTGGGCGATCAGCAGCGCCATATTGGTATCGAATCGGAGCGCGGAGATATCGTTGACCATATCGGCCCCGGCATCCAGCCCGGCTTCGGCCACTCGCGCTTTGTAGGTGTCAATGGAGACCGGAATGTCGCTCAGGCTGCGCAGTCGTTCAATGACCGGGATGACCCTCTTCATCTCTTTTGCCTCGTCGACCGGCTTAGCTCCGGGCCGGGTTGACTCGCCGCCGATATCGACAATGTCGGCGCCGAACTGCTCCATGCGCAGAGCCTGCTCAACGGCGCTGTCGAC
>JAUWMW010000099.1 GCA_030612965.1 bacterium | reverse complement strand
CTCGATCAGATTGAAAAAGAAGGCTACGATCATTTCATGCTCAAGGAGATCCATGAGCAGGAACGCACCTTACCCAACGCCTTCCGAGGACGCCTCAACTGGGAAGAGGGCATGCCACGGCTCAACGGACTCAACCTGCAGTATGACGAACTGCGCCGGATTAAACGCATCATCATCACGGCCTGCGGCACCTCCTGGCACGCCTCGCTGATCGGCGAATACATGATCGAGGAACTGGCTCGGGTGTCGGTCGAAGTCGAGTACGCATCCGAGTTTCGTTATCGCTCACCGATCATTGACGAGAACACATTACTGCTTGCCATCAGCCAGTCGGGTGAAACAGCCGACACTCTGGCGGCGATGCGCGAGGCCAAACATCGCGGCGCCACCGTGGTGGGCGCTGTCAATGTGGTCGGTAGTTCCATCGCGCGAGAGTCCGACGGCGGTGTGTACATCCACGCCGGACCGGAAATCGGCGTGGCTTCGACCAAGGCGTTCACCCATCAGGTGATGGTGCTCGCGCTGGTCGCCACGCTGCTTGGACGAATGCGCCATATCTCGGTGCAGCAGGGCCAGGAGATCATCTCCGCAATCTACAAGATACCCGAACAGGTCGGTTCGATCCTCAAGGCCGAAGAACAGATCAGACAGATAGCCAACGAGTACTATAAAGCCAACAACTTCCTGTATCTCGGTCGCGGCATCAACTTTCCTACGGCCCTAGAGGGTGCGCTCAAACTGAAAGAGATCTCCTACATCCACGCCGAGGGTTACCCGGCCGCCGAAATGAAACACGGACCGATTGCGTTGATCGACAAATCCATGCCGGTGGTGGTGATTGCGCTGCAGGATCCGGTCTATGACAAGGTGATGTCCAACATCGCCGAGGTACGCGCCCGCAAGGGGAATATCATAGCCATCGCCACCGAGGGCGACACCGAAATCGCCGAACGCGTCAACCATGTCATCTACATTCCGAAGACTTATCGGTTACTGACTCCGCTGCTGTCGATCATACCTTTGCAACTACTGGCCTATCATATCGCAGTGATGCGTGGCTGTCATGTCGATCAACCGCGCAATCTGGCCAAGTCGGTGACAGTGGAGTAAAGCTGTGCCCGAACGGACCCAGGCCAAGGCCGATATCGTTCCCTACACAGCGGAGTACGCGCAGGTAGTTCGTTCATGGATCGATTCGGAAGAGACCTATCACAACGTTTGTCGCGGTAAGGATTTTCCACCGCCGGACGATATCGTCGACTCCTGGCAGCGGGACTCCGTCAAGTCTTACATTCTCCTGTGGCAACGCAAACCGGTGGCGTATGGGGAACTGCTCAACCGACCGCTGGAGATGGCGATGGAGGTCGCGCATCTTATCGTCGACCCGTTCAAACGTTCTGAGGGTTACGGGACCAAGTTGCTCGATCTGCTCTACCGGCGGGCTGCGGATCGTCCTAACGTGGCCAAAGTTCTTCTGAACCTCTACGGCGACTGCACTGTCACGCTGAGCTGCTATCTCAAAGCCGGCTTCGTCATCGAGAGCACATCTTCCTACACCGTCGGTCTTCGCATGGTACGCATGGTGCGCTAGCAGGCGCATTTGTGTGTCTGTTCAAGTGCGCGACAGAAAGTAGAAAGCCAAAAAGCAGGGTAGGTCTGTCCGCAGGCCTGCCATTGGCAGCGGGTTCGAAGACGGACCCGCCCTGCTGAGACTGCCCTGCCAAACAAGTTTGAGACACCTATGCGCCGGGGATGGACGCCCGGGCGATGCGGGTTCTGTGAGCGGCAAATGTCCACATCTGCCGCGGGATAATCGGTACCCCACCTATAGCGGAGCGACAGGTGGGATCCCAAGCGCGACAACGAAGATCCCCACCCCGACGCTGAAGCTGTGGGTGGGCTACCGAAGTTTTCCTACGACTGCCCGCACTTAGTCATACTGGCGCAGGCCAGTATCCAGTCTTAGAATCCGAACCTGGATGCCGGATCAAGTCCGGCATGACAGTTCTATGGGAAAACGAAACCCGGACGAACGGGAGTGTTGAAAAAGTCTCCATTCCGGTCATTGCGAGCGACCGCAGGGAGCGCGGCAATCTCAAACTCCAGGTCGTGCAACGAATTGAGATTGCCACGGCACGCAAGGCGCGCCTCGCAATGACGTTGACCAGGGTTTGTCAACAAGCCCGAACGTCCGGGCTACGCACCCCAATGAATGTCACCTGTGAACGGCGGAGACAAGCCCGGCCGCTACGCGACACGGTCAAGCCGTGTTTCTCGCGCTACGCGCGCGGCCCGTCACCCTGAGCGGAGTCGAAGTATGACACACAGAATTAACAGACACGTCGTTGCGAGGAGGACGCAACGAGACACGGCTTGACGGTGCGACGCGGCAATCTCTACTATTTCACCAGCGTCGCGTCGAGCTTGATCTCGACAGCCTTGAGCGCCCGCGAAACGGGACAACCTTCCTTCGCATCGTTAGCGAACTTCATGAAAGTCTCCTCGCTGATTTCCGGCACTTCCGCCTCACACATCAACTCGATTGAGGTGATCTGGAACCCATCGCCGACTTTGTCGAGATGGACCTTGGCTTTGGTTCGCACGCGCTTGGGTTTGTGCCCGCCCACGGCCAGTTCGTGCGACAACGCCATAGAAAAACAGCCGGCGTGAGCGGCTGCAATCAGCTCTTCGGGGTTGGTGCCTGAGGCCCCTTCGAATCTCGATCCGAACGAGTACGCTCCTTCAAAGGCGCCACTTCCAAACGAGATAGTTCCTTTACCACTTGGAAGATTCCCTTCCCAAACTGCATTAGCTTTCCGAACCGGCATCTTGTCTCTCCTTATCTGATTGCGTTTGTTTCATTCAGTAACCGGATAGAGTGGCTGGGAGTTCCAGAGACATAAGATAACGTCACGCGCGCAGCGCGAGAGACCGACTTGCCGGTGGGCGGCAGATGTCCACATCTGCCGCACCACTTAATTGTCAGGAGGACAGGCCTCCTGATCTACCGGACCTTGTTTCAGAGTGGCGTCAGCGGGAACTATTAGCCAAAAAACGGGAGTCGGTGACTCCCGTCTATCAATTATAAAACTATGGCGTCCTCGGGTGCGCCGAATCCCGACCTACTACATAAAGTCCGACTGACTGCGATCCCGCTTGATATTGTTGACGATCTCGGACTCGTCTATCAACAACTGAAACCAACCTGCAAACAACTCCTGCTGTTTCCTCATTAGAATGTCACTATGGATCGAATCACGTCGGACAGCAAACTCCGTCAGGTCCGGCGGGATCCTCTCGATCAAACGGAAAATGACCACGCCCTGGTCATACTTAGCCGGCTTTGTGATCTGGCCGGGTTCGTTCAACGAGAAGGCTCGGCCGATCGCTTCCGGGTCCTGCCCGAATCCCTTGACGTACGAGTTGCGCCGGAACTCATCCGGTGCCTCGATTTCCTCACCGTACTTTTCGGCGGCCTTCTTGAAGTCCGTCCCGGACTGAATCTCAGCATAGATAGCGTTGGCAGTGTCGAGGCAGAAGCTGTTGACCTTGTACGTTAGAATATCCAGATTGACCTTCTTCTTGGCATCCTCATAGCTGGCCGGACCTTCCGGCTGGCGATCGGCCACCTGAAGAACATAAACAGCAGAGTTGTTTTCCATAATACCCGATATTTCACCGATTTCGTTTCCAAAGCCGAAATCACTGGCCGCTAGGTCGCGTCCGAGAATCTGAATATTGCGGTTACGGAAAAACAGCCCCGATTCCTTCAGCGACATCTTTAGGTCCAAAGCCGCCTTGTGGAAACCGGAAGACAACGCCGCGGATCTGAATTCCTCCAGGCGGCCGTATAGTAAATCAAGAGTCTCCTGTGAAGCGGTCGTTTTGATCAGGATATGCGAGCAATGGGCCTGTTGGACAGGCTCGTCGCCTTTACCGCCGCGGCCCGCAAATGGTGCTTCCTTGTAGCCGTGGTGTTTGATGATGTGCCAGCCGAATTGACTCCGGAAAGGCTCCGAGACGTCACCCTCCTTCATAGAGAAAGCGAAGCGGTCGAACTCGTCCACCATCTGGTCGCGTGGGAACCAATCCAGATCACCGCCCTTGACGGCTGAACCCGGATCCTCCGAGAACTCCCCGGCCAACTCGGCAAAGTCGGCGCCGGCCATTATCGAATCATATAGCTGCTTGGCGCGGTTGTAAGTGACCTCCCAATCATAGGGAGCCGGGCTCTTTTCCAACAATACCATCGTGACCGCGGCGCGCTCGTCCACAGTATACTGGTCCCGTCGTTCCTCATAGTAGGCTTGTTTTTCTTCCTCGGTGCTCTGGGGTGGGGGGCGCGAAAAGCGATCGAAGCCGACATTGATCATCTCTACCTTGATTCTCTCACTGGCCGTAGTAAAGATATCTTTGACTTCGGCTTCAGTAACGTGCGCGTTCTGGATAACCATTTCCTGCATTTTCATCTTCGAGAGATCGGATCGGACCGCCGGCTCGATTGATGCCCAATACTGGCCCATCTGGGGATCAGCAAGGGCACCCATATACTTCTGGTAGTCAAACTTGCCCTCGGTCTGGAAATATGAAAGCTGCTGGATGTCGGCCGGCGGCGAAAACTTCAGGTACGCATAGACCTCTTCGTCAGTGACGGCGATATTGTGGCTGGCCACCTGTTGCATCAACAGGCGATCGCCGAGCAGTTGCTGCCAGGCCTTATCCTGGAGTTCCTGAAGTTTGGTATCGGGAAGTTCGTCGTCGGTTTTTTCAGATTCGGCTCGCACCAAATTGTTGTAAAGGCGATTGAACGCCTGCCAAGACACTTCCTCACCATTGATAACGGCGGCAACATTGGACCGGTCAAAACTGGAGCGGCCGGACATACCCATGCCCCATTCCAGTACGATCATGGCCGAAAAGAACACCAAAACGATAATGATGATCGGTAAGATCATCCTGCGCAGGGCATTGAACATTCGTTGTCACTCCTTCAGAGGTTATCAAAGCATTTCAACTTGCCGGGGCTGTTCGGCGTATACCGGCATGCCTGACAATATAACGTCGCCGGACGATTTTTCAATAGAAACCGTCAAGATATTTTACATTCACCGGCCTTTTTTGTATCATAGTTAGAAGAATAGTTTCCAAGGATTATCGGTACCATTATGCTAAAATTATCGTCTGTTGTTGTATCTTTGTTAGTGCTTGCTGTTGGGGTGCTTACCGCCAGTGCGTGGGCGGGCGAAAGCTGGCCGCTGAAACGGGACATCGACTTGTCCAGTGGTTTTGGCGATTTCCGTGACAACCATTTTCACGGTGGTGTTGACCTCAGGACCGGTGGGAAAATCGGCGCTGAGGTCATTTCACCGGTGGACGGCTACGTCTGGCGTGTTTACGTGTCGTATAGCGGTTACGGCAAAGGCTTGTACATTATGGGGGATGACGGCTATCTCTATGTCTTCGGCCATCTGTCTCGACTAACCGGCAAGATCGGAAACGGGGTCAAGACAAAACAGTTGGCCGACCGGCGCTATTTTCAGGATGTCTATTTCCCAGCCGATTCCGTACGGGTGGAAAAGGGTGAGCTTCTGGCTTACACCGGCCAGAGCGGCAAGGGCGGTCCGCATTTGCACTTTGAAAAGCGTACCGCCGACAATGTGCCGATCAACCCGCTGTCGCACGGTTTTGACATCGCCGATAAGATCAAGCCCACTTTCAGCCGAATCGGTATCCAGTTGACCGATGATCGTTCCCTTTTGGATAATGGCCGGCGCAAAATGTTTCTGGATCTGAAACCCGCAGGCCGTTCCGGCAACTATCGTTCGGACACACTCATCTACATGCACCGGCCCTTCGGGTTTCTCATCGATGGTTACGACCGGATGCGTTCAGGGGGAATGAAGCAATCGATTTACCGTCTTCGGCTTTACATCGACGACCATCTGTTATATGAAACCAGACTTGACTCGCTGAGTTTTGAGACTACCGATGCCGTACGACTGGAGTATGACTATGTCGAAGCGGCGGATAATCGCAAGCGGGTGCGACACCTGTTCAGATTAGTCGGTAATCGTTTCACAGGCAGCAGCAGCGGTGAAGGTAGCGGCATCTATGGGGTTTCCGGTCGTGAGAAAGTCGGGCGGCACCGGGCGCGAATCGTCGGCGAAGACTGTTTCGGCAACCGCTCCGAAGTACGCTTTGACTTTCTCTGGGGACCGCCGGATGACATCTTCACGTTGGATTCAGTGGTCACGCCGGCTGACAACACGACGGACTTTCATTTCACTCCGGTTGCCGGCTACGAGGCTCTCGGTGTTGATTCCATCGCGGTGTTGCGCAACGGCCCCGGTGTCTGGGGTAAACCCTCGGAGGTTACCGTTTTCCCACTGGAGAACGCCCGGTTAAAATGCAGAGTTAAGGCACAGCGAACCGAGTCGGCGCTGTTGCGGTTGTTCCTGTTTGCCGGAGACGCAGTGATTCGTGACAACATCTTCAATGGCCTGAAGGAGCGCCAGCCGGACCGATGCAAGGTGGTTTGGGAAGTAGTTGAGGATGGTTTGCTGGTGACACTTAATATACGCAACAAGATGGCGTCTCAATCACGAATCGAACTCTACCATGGTGATTCTCTGTTGGGTGTTGAGTATCCCCAGTATTTTGATCTCACTCGCCACATTTGCTTTATACCGCCGCGACCTGAATACTCGCAGATTGATCGGATCGGGATGGCCATGACACGTGATCCATCGCATCAGATCAGGGAGTTCTCTGATTCGTTGGATATCCACCTGATTGGATACCGTGACAATCAGGTGATCGCAGTTGACGATCAGCTCACCCTGACGTTCAATCGCGCCAATCTGTACCAGCCGCGCTTCATTGAGGTGCGTCGCAACATCCCTCGTTTCAAGACGAATATGCACCTCAACTCGGCTCACTATGAGATTCTTCCTGAGGCGTTTGTGACGCGCGAGGATTTTTGGATCTCATTGAAGATCCCAAGCCGGACCATCAACCAGAACCCCAGCGGCATTTGCTGGCTGGACAAGAAAGAGAATCGCTGGGTCTGGCTGGACAATGAGGTCGAGGACGATGGGTTGCGCGCGACATCACTCGGTGGCGGCTCGTTCGCAGCGGTGTTCGATTATAATCCCCCCAGGATCACCAGACTCAGTCTCAGCGAGGGTCGTACCTACACTACGCGCAAACCGCGCATAACTTTCCTGGCTGAGGACACGCTGTCCGGTATTGGGGACGACCGTAACATCGTTGTCAAGATCGATGCTCAGTGGCAGATTGTGGACTACGATCCGGAAACCAACCGGTGTGTCACCCAGCCGGTAACGCCCCTCGAACCGGGACCTCATCACCTGGCCATCCTGGTCACCGACCGGGCCGGCAACCTCACCGAGCAATATTACAACTTCGTTATCAAAGAGAGTAGGAAACGCGGTCATTAGCATGGAGAGTTGAGTTGTTCATTCCCATCAAAGATAACGTTCCGACAATTCGCAAGCCGTACTTTACGATCGGCTTGATCGTGGCCAACGCCCTGGTTTTCCTGTTTAGCACTATGCAGGGAGCGCGCGGGTTCCAGATGATAACGGTTCAGTACGGATACATTCCTTATGAGTTGATTTCATCGGTGGAGTTGACGCCGCATCTGGCCGCCTCGGCATGGTTGACACCGTTCACTTCGATGTTTATGCATGGCGGATGGATGCATCTGATCGGCAACATGCTGTTTCTGTGGATCTACGGCAATAACGTCGAGGACTACTTCGGGCGGATCAAGTTTCTACTGTTCTACCTCCTGAGTGGATTGGCGGCGATCACGCTTTATACGCTCTTCAGCCCTTCCTCGAACATCCCCCTGGTCGGTGCTTCTGGCGCCATCGCCGGTGTCATGGGAGCCTATATGGTGCTGTATCCCCGAGCCAAAGTCACGGTATTGGTGATTCTGTTCTTCATACAATTCATTACTTTGCCGGTCAAAGTAGTGTTGGGTGTGTGGTTCGCTTACCAGTTGTTGATGTCCCTGGTGGGCAGCAGCGGCGGTGGCGGGGTAGC
>JAUWMW010000307.1 GCA_030612965.1 bacterium | reverse complement strand
CCTCCGCTTTTACAGCTACGGCGACGCGATGCTGATAGTCTGAGAATGAAAACGCCGTCAGGCGGGGTCACCTGACGGCACTAACATCGCGGTCTTTGGGCTGCTACGTCGTTCGCGAGTGCACGGCATATGTCCACATCTGGCGCGTTGCAGCTACTTCTTCTTCCCCTTACCCTTGGCTGGTTTGTGGGCCGGCGGTGATTTGGCCAGCTTCTTTTGGGGAGCTTTGACTTTCTTGACCTTGCCGTGTATGGTCACAAAGCTCGTGCCGTTCGCGCGCATTTTGGCCACTTCATCCGGTGAGTGACCGTAATGGTTGCTGATGAACTTCAGGTTCACGAAATTCGCAATCTCAATATCGGTGAACCGAATAGTCCCCCAGTTTTTCTTCTTTTTCTTCTTGAAGTGACCGTACGCTTTGCCGTACGGTGGCCCCGGCGTGCGCTTCATGGGAACGTAGAATACCTCGGCTGTCAAGCCATACTTGAGGCAGATATCCATATACGTCATGCCGCCCAGGTGGAGCTTTATGATTATGCCGGGCGATACCTGGGCGTGTTTGGCCAGGAAGAAAACCACGGGGAGTTCCTCGTCAGGGATTTTGCTTTTCTTTGCTTTGACAACAATTCTCTCTTCGACTTTGTAGTGTTCACCGATGGCGAGGTAGAAACTTTTGATACCGTCGTCGCCGATCGACAGGCCAAGGTTGACATCGGCGCGACAGTAGTGGGCTGCCGATCCCAGCAGGATGACGGTTAACAGGGCGGTTAGAGTCGGGAAACGCATAAACGACCTCCGGTTTGGAAGTGTAGATTTCATGATCGGTGCGCCGGCTCTCGGCGACTCCCTCAAAGTGCTATTATCGGTGATGTTGCGGGCGGTTTTGACTGGTATCAGGCAGACTGTTCAGGAGTGAAACAGAGATACTGCCGACAGGGGAAAGTTGAACGCCTGGTGCCACTCAGGGTTTGGTGTCTTTTGCAGTCTTGACCTTGCCGACCATTTCCTCCCGAGCCGCGGTGTTGTCCCAGACCCTCTTGACCAACTCACCTAGGCAACTGTCGAGCAGTTGTTGGGTCGTCTTGCCCTGAAAGTGAGAAATCACTTTGAGTTTGTTTACGTAATCCTGTCGCAGCCAGATCGATTTTCTTATCCAGGCCACACCATTCTTGTCGATCCTGGAATTTGAAACAATGATCGACTGGTCCGGCGCCTGTACATCGGATTGGTCCTGCTCGACCTTTGCACCTTTGATTATCGCCATGGGACTGTTCCCTTTCTTTTGCCTATACCCTATGTTATCGGCAAAATGAGTTTTTCTTGGAGGGAATAGGTTTGCAGATAATCGTAAGTAAGGCGCCTGCTCGGCGGCACAAAAAAAACCTGATGGCTTGGCAAAACCACCAGGTCGGTAAACTGTTGGGATTTACTTAGCGCGCCCCAACCGGCGCGGTTGGAAACAGCGACTAAGTATCAGTCACCTCACATTTGTCATAATCCATCCGACCACCTCCTTTCCTGTGTATTCTTTATATCGAATCAGCCGGCCGATAGTTCAACAAAAAAGTGAGTGATAAATCACTTTCTGGCCCTGCGGCCGGGGAGTCGATTCACGCGGCATCAAAGGACTGTCGAAAAGCTTCGGTACGCGTCATTGCGAGGAGTCCGCCCTTGGTGGACGACGCGGCAATCTTTCTCGCTGTCTTCCAACGCATGAGATTGCCGCGGTCGTCCTTAAGTTATTCGGGTGGTGTCGGGCGACCTCGCCCGACGCTTGCTTACACACGTGATAGCTGTCAGGCGAGTCGCCTGACAGCACCTGAAACCGCGGTTTTCAGCAGTTGCCTAACTGCTCTCAATCGACTTATATTACGCCTCCATGAAAACCTACGCCGTTATAGTCGCTGCCGGGAAATCCAGCCGGTTAGAGGGAATGGTCCCAAAACAGTTTCGTGAGATCGCCGGACGACCGATGTTGGCTTGGACCATCGGGCGATTCGAAGCGGCTGAAAAGATCGATCAGATTGTCGTGGTCGTGGCCGAGGAGAATCTGCTCTATGCCTCTGAACATATTGTTGATCGTTACGGCTTCGACAAAATCACCAAACTCGTGATAGGCGGCGATAGCCGGTTTGAGTCGGTCTATCGGGGAATAAAGTCGCTGCCGTTGTCCACGCGGTTTGTTGCCATTCACGATGGCGCCCGACCGCTGGTGACACCAAATGATATCGATCGCGTCGTCTCGACCGCTCAGCAGGAGCGAGCAGCAATCCTGGCCGCGCCGATAAGCGACACCGTGAAACGTGTGCAGGATGGATTCATTTTAGCCACGCTTGACCGCACGCTGTTGTATGGAGCACAAACACCGCAAGTATTTCAATACGATTTAATCAAAGCCGCGTATGAAAGAGGAGCGACTGAGGAGAATCCAGGTTGTTACACCGACGATGCGGCCTTGATCGAGGCCGCAGGGTTCAAAGTGAAAGTGGTGGAACCGACCGGACCTAACCTGAAGGTTACTACGCAAACGGATCTCGAT
>JAUWMW010000011.1 GCA_030612965.1 bacterium | reverse complement strand
ATGAAGGTCAAGGAACTGGCCAAGGCGCTCGGAATCGCCCAGCCGGACTACCGACGGTTTCGGGAACTGATTAAGCAGTTGCTCGATGGCGGCAAACTGGTGCGATTGAAGCGCAACCGGATCGGTGTGGCTTCGGAGTTGAATATCGCCACCGGTACTTTGCAGATGACTCGCAGCGGCACCGGTTTCCTGATTCGCGAGGGTGAACCTGAGGACATAATGATCCCGTCCACTGAACTGCTCACGTCAATGGATGGTGATGAGGTGATGGTGCGGTTGACCGGGATGCGTGGCGACCGACAGACCGGCAGCGTGATCCGGATTCTCAAACGGGTCGAGCGGAATATCGTCGGTCTGTTTCATCGCGGGCGGCATTTCTGCACGGTACTGCCGGACAATCCTCGTCTGCACCGCGAGTTGTACATTCCGGAGCGCGAAAGCCAACAAGCTGAAGACGGCGAGAAGGTGGTGGCGCGGCTGACCGAGTGGGAGAACCCCAACCTCAATCCGGAAGGCAAGGTAATCGAACGGCTCGGCTTCCCGGGTGAAGCCGGGGTGGACTTGCTGACTGTTATCCGCAACTACGATCTCCCCGACGAATTCTCAGCGGACGCACTGAACGAAGCAGAGCAGGCCGCCGGGCGAAATCTCGACAAGGAGTTCGCGCGCCGGGTGGACCTGACTAAAGACTGCATCTACACAATAGACCCGGAGGACGCCAAAGACTACGACGACGCCATCAGTGTGGAGCGCACGGCGTCGGGCTTCAGGTTAGGTGTTCACATTGCCGACGTATCGTTTTTCGTCGCGCCCGGCTCGAGGCTGGATAGTGAGGGGTTCGAGCGCGGCAACTCTGTCTACTTGCCCGGCAAAGTGGTTCCCATGCTGCCGGAGGTCTTGTCCAACGATGTCTGTTCACTCAAGCCGAATCGGAAGCGCTTGGCCCACACGATCTTTCTTGAAATCGACCGCAAGGGGGACCTGAAAGGCTGGGAGTTAGTGGACAGCGTGATCAAGTCGCGCTCTCGTTTAGCTTACGAGGAAGTACAGGCGTTGTTCGACGGCGAGACAAAGCTGTCGCCAAAAGTGAATCGCGTGGCTGAATCGCTGAGGCTGGCGCGGGAGGTAGCCCGTCTGTTAAGCAAGCGTCGCTTCGCTCAGGGTTCTTTGGATTTTGATCTTCCCGAGGCCAAGCTGGTTCTGAATGAAAAAGGTGAGGTGCTCGAATTGGGCAGTCGGATTCGGCTTGAGGCGCATCGTTTAGTAGAGGAGTGCATGTTGATCGCCAACAAGGCGGTGGCGCTGGAGGTGTTTCGTCGCGCCCAACCGTTTTTGTATCGCGTTCATGACCGACCGAGCCTTGAGAAGATGGAGGAGTTCTCGGCCATGATGTCGCGTCTCGGTCATCGCTTCCCGGTGTCACCCGAGATGAAGCCGATCCAGCTTGCACGCTTTTTGGAGCGGGTCAAGGACCGTCCCGAGGCCGATTTTATCAATGAACTTATGCTGCGCTCGATGCAGAAGGCAGTCTACCAACGCACCAATATCGGACACTTCGGTCTGGCTTTCAAACACTACACTCATTTCACTTCGCCGATTCGCCGTTACCCCGACCTGCTGGTCCATCGCCTGCTGCGCCAACTGAATGATAAAGGATACCCCCCGGCCTTTGCCAAACGGGTCTCTTCGGTCATCGATCATACCGGCAAACATTGCTCCGAAACGGAGCGGATTGCGGAAGCGGCTGAACGAGACGCCGTCCGAATGAAGCAGGTGGCCTATATGGCGCGACATGTGGGTGATGAATTCACCGGCGTCATTTCGGGGGTGACCGCTTTTGGTTTCTTCGTCCGGCTGGACAATCTCGGCGCGGAAGGGTTGGTGCGTTTGTCATCGGTCAACGATGACTACTACTTGTACGAAGAACAGCAATACCGCCTGGTCGGCCGTCGCACGCAACGGGTGTTTCGCATGGGTGACGCGATTCGCGTAAGTGTGATAAAAGTAGATAAGGTGCGCAATGAGATCGATCTGTCTGCATCGACCGATGACAGCCACAGCGGTGCAGGTTCGCGTAGCCCCGCTGAGCGAAAGAAAAAAAAGAAGCGTTATCGATAAGGCCGGAGGACTCTCGAATTGTGACTGAGATGACTGACGAAGAAAGACTGCGACGAGTCGTTGTCCTGACACATCCGACGGCGAGCGAGTACGGCGACACGGATTGGGAGAGGATAGGTCAGACCTGTACGGAACTGTCCCGACTGTACCAGATTGTCAAAGAGGCGCGGGTTGACCTCATCCTGTATCATGGAACTCGCACCGACCTCACCGCGGCGGTGGTCTCCCGCTTGCGTCGATCCAACGGCCTGATGGAAATCTGGAAAATCGCCGAGGACAATCTGGCCGTGGACTCCGAGCCGGACTATATCGACGGTGTCCTGTCAGAGGCGATCGGACACGATCACGTGGCCGCCAAGGTTGAACACATTCTGCGTCTAAAGCAACTCCTGCGCACGTACGGTATCGTCGGGCGCTCAAGTCGGATCAAAGCGGTGGCGGAAATCATCGAACGGATGGCACCCACCGACATGGCTATTCTCATAGTGGGAGCATCGGGCTCGGGCAAGGAACTGGTGGCCCGGGCTATTCACAATCATTCTCATCGTGCCGAGCGTCCTTATGTAGCGATCAACTGCGGCGCCCTGGCCTCCGGAATCCTCGAGTCGGAGTTGTTCGGTCATGAGAGGGGAGCTTTCACCGGGTCGGTGGGTCGCCGTGAGGGGCTGTTTCATAAGTCCGATGGAGGCACGTTGTTTCTCGACGAGATCGGAGAAACCTCTGCCGACATGCAAGTGAAACTGCTGCGGGTGCTGGAGGACGGCACGTTTTATCCTGTTGGTTCATCGGTTGCGTACAAGTCCGACATCCGAATCGTATCAGCCACCAATCGCGACCTGACCGAAGCAATCGGCGATCGGACATTTCGTGAAGACCTTTATTTCAGGCTGGCCGTGGTGAAAATCGTTCTGCCGTCACTCCTGGAGCGCAAGGGTGACATCCAGCCGCTGCTGGAGCATTTTTGGCGCGAGAACTCACACTTGACCTGTTCGGATTCCGCATTGGAATTGTTGATGAAGTACGACTGGCCCGGCAACGTCCGTCAGTTACGGAATTTTGCCGACCGAATGCTGGCCCTGAAGGGCAAGGGGCTGGTCGAAACCGACGATGTGCAGCGGTTCCTCGATGAGCAGTATGTCGCTGCCAGAAATCTGCCGGTGTCGACCGGTAAGACGGTGGAAGAAGCCGGGCACGAATTGATCTATCACGCCATCCTTTCGCTTGGGAACGAGGTGCGCATGTTGCGCGACCTGATCACCGCCCACATCCCCGGTGAAGCTCAAGAAGCCGATATTGATGAGTCTCCTCCTGCCGGTGAGGCCGGAAATCTCGAGGCGATGGAAGAAGACATGATCAGAGCCGTGCTCGTTCAAACCGACGGTAACCGCAAAGAAGCCGCACGTATACTCGGCATCGGCGAACGCACGCTTTATCGGAAACTGAAAAAGTACCAACTGAGCTGATTTTGCAGAGAATCGCGCCGGCGTTACTTCTCGTCCTGGTGATTACATCGGTAACAGTGTCGCAAGAGTTGTCGACTGAGGTCTATCCTTCAGAAGATGAGTTGTTCCTCGCACTGGCCGCCGGTGAAATGGACTATTACCAGTTTCTGGTACTTCGTGAAGCTACCCGCACCGGCATCGACGCCACTAATCGCCATCTACTGGATGAGGTGCCGAACCTCAGCTACTTCCACGACGACTCTACATCGTTATCAACCTCTCTTCAGAACGAACAGCAGTCCGGGTTCGACCCGAGAGTGCGTTTGGATGCCGACACTCACGGCGAATTCCGCTACCGTTACTATCAGCACTTGAAAGAAGCTTCAGAATCTCAGTACCGGGCCGGCATTCGGTGGACTTTTGCTAACTGGTCAACATCTATGCGTATCGAAAGGGACCACGCCGGTGTTGAGCGGATAGCTGATCGCTATGTAACTTTCCGAAGCCGCGAGGGTCGGTTGCGCGAACTTCGTCTGGGGAACTACTCGCGAAGACTTGGGTTGGGCACTGCCTTTGGCTATCGGGGCAAGTTACTCGATTTCTCTAAGCGGCTCGAGGGTGAGTCCTTCTTGTTCCCCGACTACGGTGGGTACAACGGTGTCTATGTCAAGATGCAAGTGAGAGCGGCGCAACTCCACCTGCTCTGGTCGTTCAATCGTGATGCTGACCACAGTCTGGCTACCGTTGCCGGTATGGCGGCTTGGAGGATGGGTTCCTTCAGTCCAGGTGTCATCGTGGGCGTCAATCGTCTCAGGAATCGGCACTCGGACAAATCTCTCTACGATGTGAAGATCGCTCCGTCGACTCGCTATCGCTATCATGGTGGCTACACGGCGATAGAGATTTGTGCCCAGGCAGGGAAGCGGGCCGGGTGGGGGAGTATGTTGATCGAAGGTCGGCATCGTTTCAACACCGCCCAGATAAAGTACGCCGCGTGGAGCTATGGTGAAAGCTATCTCGATCTCTCGGGTGGCAGCAAGAGCGGTCGCAGTCGGCGAACTACCTATCTTGAGGATGTTGACTTTGAATTGAGTGAAAAAAGGTCAGGGCATCAGGGGGGGATGATAAAGACCATTGTTCTGGTGTCAGACCGGATACAACTTGTGAACAGTTTGCTGTATTCAGGGCAACATCGAGACAGCTCTGACCTGCAATTGCTGTCAGGATTGCTCAGGCAGTTTCGTCCAAGAGTTTCGCTGCGCCTTGACCACCTGGTCAAGTCACGTCGACGCCTTGTCGCCGGAGATGCGATCAGCACGACTTCCCATCGGACTCGATTGGAAGTTAGATTTACCACTGGCCAGGCCGCTGTCAGAGGTTATATTGCGTACAATACGAAGAGCGGTCGGTCCGATTACATCTCGGCTTTCATTCACCTGGACTATCCAACAGCGAGAGCGGGAAGGCTGCAATTGTGGTCGAATCTGGCCAGGCTGGATGGGCGCAATGGGACCGTGGACTATTGGTACCTCTTTCTTAGAAATGAACAGACTCTTTGGGATGGTATGACTATGGCCGTCAAGATGAGCCGAACCTATGATCGTGATTCGGGCGAGCGTCATCGGACGACCCTGTCGCTTGAGGTGCGAGCATTGTGGTGAAGATCAGACGCTGTCCGAAGCTGTTTGCATTCGTGATCGGCGTCGTGTGCATGGCGTCAACCGTGATTGCAGCAGGACCTTCCCCATTAATGGTTGAGGATTTCTGCTAATGTGAATTGCGTCAAGGGGTTGACATTTTCAGTAAGTGGAATTTCCGGTTTTCGAAAAATGGGGAAACTTTCGAGTTTTTGTGACCGATCAGTGGCAAGTTCCTTGTTTGCGTTTGACCCGCTATAGAGCCGTCTGGGCGCGTACAAGTGTAGGCTGAGCGCGGTCTTCAACAGTGATGGGTGATTTGATAAAGGTCAATCAGGGACGAACATGTGTACCAGAATCGGCTAAAATCGCAGATTTTTTGTGGAAAGTCCAAGCTCTTTTTGCCTTGACTTTTGCGCTCCATTTGTATACCATTTGAGGCTGTGATAGTTGACTTTCGGGAATTCGAGACGTTCCCGGCACATAAAGTTCTAGAGAGCGACCCGGAAAAGATTTCTCTGGATTTCGACGGGGTTCACGCCGTAGAAAAGGCAAAAGTCGACCTCGCTATCCAGAAAGCCGGCGAGGAATTCTACTGCCAGGGCGAAGTCGCAGCCAGGGTGACGTTGGAGTGCGCGCGCTGTCTTGCTTTGTTTGAAATGGAAGTGAACAATTCGGTCGACTTTATTGTTTGTTCCACAGACATGCACGAGGCGCATCGGAAAGAAGCGCTGGACGATGAGGACTACGTCCTGCTCGACCATTACCAGCGCGCCGATATGACCGAGATAGTCAGACAGGCAATCCTGCTGGCCGTTTCGTTGAAACCGCTTTGCTCAGAGGACTGCAAAGGTCTCTGTGCTCAGTGCGGGAAGAACCTCAACGACGGTCCGTGCGGTTGCAAGACAGAAGTAATTGACGAACGCTGGGCGGCGTTGAAAAAGCTCGCGCCCACCCCGCAAGAATCGGATAAGAAGCAAGGAAACATCGATGGCACTGCCTAAGAGAAGACATTCGCGGGCCAGAGGTCGCAAGCGCCGCACTAACTGGAAAATCACGGCGGTCAATGTGGTGGAATGTGCGCATTGCCACCAGGCGCGGTTGCCGCATCATATCTGTCCGCAATGTGGATACTACGACGGTCGCGAAGTGTTTGCGCCCAGTCAGGGGTCGTAGCGCGTTGCCGACACCAACAACTGAGCTAACCGGTATCGGAGTTTGATGACGGAATCAAAGCGTCATAACATTGTGCTGGATGTGATGGGCGCCGACAGCGGCGAGGATGGCATAATCGACGGCGGCGTGGAAGCTGCCAGGAGTGCTGGTGACTCTCTGCACGTAACGCTGGTCGGCCGTCGTGAGATTATCGAACGACGGCTTCAGGCGCTGCCGGAGATACCCGCCAACATCTCTATCGAACATGCCGACGAGGCGGTGCCGATGGAAGTCTCGGCGTCCGAGGGCGTTCGTATGCGCAACAGTTCCATCCGCATCGGTCTGAAACTTCTGCGCGATAACAAGGCGGATGGCTTCGTTTCGCCCGGCAACACCGGCGCTGTCATGGGTACGTCTCTGTTGACTCTGGGCCGTATGGAGGGCGTGAGTCGTCCGGCCATAACTTCCGTTTTTCCCACCTGGACCGGCCGAAAGACTGTGGTCCTTGATGTCGGCGCCAATGCCGACTGCAAACCGACACACATTTCACAGTTTGCGGTGATGGGTTCGGTATACTACTCGGTGGTATTCGGTCAGGAGGCGCCGCGCGTCGGGTTGATTTCAATCGGCGAAGAACGCAGCAAAGGAAACGAGCTTATTTTCAACGCGCTGAGACTGTTGAAGAACTCGAAGATCAACTTTGTCGGCAACATCGAGGGTCGGGATATCCTTTCCGGCACCGTCAATGTCGCCGTCACCGACGGTTTCACCGGTAACATACTTCTAAAGTTTACTGAGTCGATTCGGCCGATGTTAGCCAAGTCGATGCAGCGCCAGATCCAGACCAATATTTTTTCGCGTGTCGGCGCGGTGCTGCTCCTGCCGTTCTTGCGCAGGATGCGCGACCGGTTCGATTATGCGGAAGCCGGGGGTGCACCGCTCCTGGGCGTAAACGGTGTGGTGATCGTCTGCCACGGCGCTTCCAACTCCCGCGCCATTTGCAACGGCATCCGGTTGGCACACAATCTGGCATCAAAGAATCTGCTGAAACGTATCAAGGACGAACTGGTAACAAACCATTTTGGACGGACCAATGGCACAAAAGATGAGAGCCAAAATAATCGGAACAGGGTCGTTCGTGCCTCCGCGGCGAATGACCAACGCTGATTTTGAGAAAATAGTAGACACCTCGGACGAATGGATCGTCAGCCGCACCGGTATCCGGGAACGACGCATCGCCGATAACGGCACAAGCACTTCGGACATGGCCGTTGCGGCGCTCCGCCAGGCGATCGACATGGCGCAGTGTCCCCACGATGAAATCGACGCCGTTATTGTCGGCACTGTGACCCCCGATTACCGGCTTCCCTCGACAGCTTGTGTTGTCCAGGAAAAGATGGGCTTCCCCAACGCCGTCGCCTTTGATGCACTGGCTGCCTGCACCGGCTTCATCAATGGACTGTCCATAGCTCGCGCATTCATTGAGAGCGGCACCTACATGAAGGTGGCGGTGATCGGCGTGGAGAGACTATCGAGCATCACCAACTACAAGGATCGCAACACTTGCGTATTGTTCGGAGACGCTGCCGGCGCCGCTATAGTCGCCGGCGATACCAACGGTCGTGGTATCCTCTCGACATTCATGAAATCCGCCGGCAACCTGCGCGAGCTGCTCTGGATGCCGACCGGCGGTACCCTGAATCCGTACACTCCGGAGTTCGCTTATGATGGCACCGACAAACTCACCATGAACGGTTCCGAGGTCTTTAAGGTGGCCGTGCGCCAGATGTGTGACGCCGCTCTCCGGGTGATCGATAAGGCCGGCCTGGAACCGTCGGATATCTCGCTGGTGATACCGCACCAAGCCAACATGCGCATAATAGATGCCCTGAGAAAACGACTCGGGGTCACCATGGACAAAGTAGTCTTGAATATCGAAAAGTACGGCAACACCTCCTCTGCCTCGGTGCCCTTGGCGCTCGACGAAGCCAACCGCGCCGGGAGAATCAAGCCTGACGATCATATTCTGATGGTGGCATTCGGCGGCGGACTTATTTGGGGCGCAGCCCTGGTAAGGTGGTAGGCAAATGAGTAAAACGGCACTGTTTTTTCCTGGGCAGGCATCGCAATACGTCGGAATGGGTCGCGATCTCTATGAGGCGTCACCTCAGGTGCGCGAACTTTACCAATTGGCTTCCGATGAAATCGGTGTTGATATCGCGCACCTATCGTTCGAGGGTCCGGCCGAGGAACTCAAGCGAACACGCTTCACCCAGCCGGCCATTCTGGTTCACTCGCTGGCTGTGCTAACCATACTCAAAGATAGCTTGCCGAAATTCGACTTCGCCTGCGGTCATTCGCTGGGTGAGTACGGTGCCCTGGCCGTCGCCGGAGTATTGTCGATTGAGGACGCTATCCGCGCCGTGGTCAAGCGGGCCGACCTGATGGAACAGGCGTGCCTAACTCAGCCCGGCACGATGGCCGCTCTGATGGGTCTTGACGAGAATCAGGTTGAAGAGGTTTGTCGAAAGGCCTCATCCAAAGGCGTTGTGGTGCCGGCCAATTTCAATTCCAAAGTACAGATCGCCGTTTCCGGCGCCGTGGCAGGGGTGGAATATGCTGTCGAACTGGCCAAAGAAGCCGGGGCCAAGAGGGCCATGATCCTTGAGGTCGGAGGCGCTTTTCATTCCCCTCTGATGGAACCGGCGCGCCATGGTTTGGAAGGGTATCTCTCCGGAGTGACGTTCGTCGCGCCCAAGGCGCCGGTGGTCGCCAACGTTACGGCCGAACCTGCGGCCACACCTGATGACATCAAGGACCTGTTGGTGCAGCAGGTAACATCGCCGGTGCGATGGTCACAGACAATGAACTACCTTCTGGCCAACGGTGTCGGACGGATAATTGAGATCGGCCCCGGACGCGTTCTTAGCGAACTGGCCAAGCGAGACATGCGTCCTGAACAATCGTTAACACTCGACAAGCTGACCGATATTGAATCGTTCGTGGCCGTGACGGCCTGACACTGTGTCAACGGAATGACGAGGGATCTATGAATTTTGAGGACAAGACGGCGGTGGTGACCGGTTCCGCCCGCGGTATCGGCCGAGTTATTGCCCAAAGTTTCGCAGCCGCCGGCGCCAACGTGGTCATCAGCGACATCGACCAGGCTGCCTGTGAGAAAACAGCCTCGGAAATCGGAGGCACTGCAATCGCCTGTCGCGCCGATGTAACCAGCGCCGGCGATATCGATCAGTTGTTCAAGACTGTTAGCGACAAGTTCAAACGCATTGACATTGTCGTCAATAATGCCGGTATCACACGCGATGGTCTCATGATCCGAATGGATGAAAAGGACTGGGACACGGTACTTGACATCAATCTCAAAGGTGCCTTTCTTGTCACCAAATCGGCTGCCCGGATTATGATGAAGCAGCGTTACGGTCGCATTGTAAACATCAGTTCGGTGGTCGGTTTGACCGGTAATGCCGGGCAGGCGAATTATTCCGCCTCAAAGGCAGGGTTGATTGCGTTGACGAAGACATCAGCCAAGGAACTCGGCTCGCGCGGTGTTACAGTAAACGCCGTCGCCCCGGGATATATCGAAACGGAGATGACGGCCGCTCTGCCTGAGGCTGCGAAGGAATTTTTTCTGAGCAAGGTTGTGCTGGGTCGTCCCGGCACACCGGAGGATGTCGCCCGGGCGGTGCTGTTTCTGGCCTCTGATGAAGCGGCTTACGTCACCGGGCAGGTGCTGGCCATAGATGGCGGAATGTTGATTTCGTAAATTCGACTTTTAAGAAAGAACGTAGCGAATACAAGGAGTATCCAATGTCAGTTGAAGACAGAGTCAAGGAACTTATCGTTGAGCAACTGGGTGTTGAAGCCGGCCAGGTCACCGATCGGGCCAAGTTCGTGGAGGACCTGGGGGCCGACTCCCTGGATACCGTTGAACTTGTGATGGCTTTGGAGGAGGAGTTTTCCATCGAGATCCCTGACGAGGATGCCGAGAAAATAACTTCCGTCGGCGACGCCATCAAGTACATCAACGAGCACGCCGAAGAGGCGAAATGACGGCCATTACGTCATTATGAGCAAGACCGTAAACCTTAGGAGGGTGGTCGTTACCGGCATGGGGGGGGTAACCCCTCTGGGTAACAGTATCGAGGAAACCTGGCAGGCGCTGCTTGCAGGTAAATCGGGCATTGGATTGGTAACACGATTTGATGTTAGCGACTATACCACCAAGGTCGCCGGTGAGATCAAGAACCTAGACACCTCCGGCATTATCGAGAAGAAGGAATTGCGTCGGATGGACCTGGCCGAGCAATACGCCATAGTCGCCAGCGAGCAGGCGATTCGAGACTCCGGGCTTGATCTTGGGGGTATCGATCACGATCGCTGCGGCGTGGTGATCGGCTCAGGTATCGGTGGCATTTCGACCTTTGAGACCCAACATGAACGCCTGCTTAAGGGTGGACCCGGCAAAGTATCGCCGTTTTTCATCCCGATGATGATAATCGATATGTGCGCGGGACTGGTGTCGATACGCTACGGTTTTAGGGGACCCAACTACGCGACGGTTTCCGCCTGCGCTTCATCGGCTCATGCCATATCCGACGCCTTTAAGATCATCCAACGTGGTGAGGCCGATATTATGATCGCAGGAGGCGCCGAGGCCACAATAACACCTACTTCCATGGCCGGTTTCTGTCAGGCGCGCGCCATGTCCACTCGCAACGATGAGCCGGAACGCGCCTCGCGACCGTTTGACAAGGAACGTGATGGCTTTGTCATGGGTGAAGGGGCCGGTATCATGATTCTCGAGTCTTACGAACATGCCACCGCCCGTGGGGCACGGATGCACGGCGAAATCCTCGGTTCCGGTATGACCGCCGACGCTCATCACATGACGGCGCCTCACCCCGAAGGCTACGGCGCCCGCCGGGCCATGGCCGCAGCACTGAAGGATGCAGATCTGACCCCGGACGAAATCGATTACATCAACACGCACGGAACCGCCACCGACCTGGGCGACATCACTGAGACCAAGGCGATCAAGTATGTCCTTGGCGACCACGCCTACGAGATCCCATGTAACTCCACCAAGTCGATGTCGGGACACCTGCTGGGTACAGCCGGCGCCATTGAGGCTATTGTTACCATCAAGTCGATCAACGATGGCGTTGTCCATCCCACGATTAATCTCGACTATCCCGATCCTGAGTGCGACCTGGACTACGTGCCGGAGGGGAAGCGGGAGGTGTCGCTGGATTACGCGTTGTCGAACTCGTTTGGCTTCGGCGGACACAATGTCACTCTCGTTGTCGGCAGTCTGAATAGCGACAGATAGATCGATGGGTCTGTTTGATAGTATTAGGAAGCTGATAGGTCTCGCCGTGACGAACGGTTCACACGAGCTTGATCTAAGCGCCGTTCAGAACTTGCTCGGGTATCACTTCCGCGACGACGGCTTGTTGCTACTAAGCCTCACCCATCGCTCGTTCTCTCGATTCGATCAGGGTCATTCACCCTCCAATGAACGTCTGGAGTTTCTCGGCGACTCGGTCCTCGGGTTGGTGATTGCCGACCAGCTTTTCAGGGACGATCCCGACCTGCGCGAGGGTGAACTGACTCAGACAAAATCAAAGTTGGTCAACGAAACGGCACTGACCGACGTAGCCAGAAGTATCGGTTTGAACCAATATCTACGGCTGTCACCGGAGGAAGAAAAAGCCGGCGGGCGCAATCGTTCGTCAATTGTCTCCGATGCCTTTGAGTCGATCATTGCTGCGGTATATCTCGACGGCGGTCTTGATGCTGCACGCGATGTCATCCTGCGACTGATCTACTCCCGTCGTGGTGACCTGGCCAATTCATCGGCCCAGCGCAATTTCAAGGGTGAACTGTTGGAGTTTACCCAGTCGCTCGGCGAAGGCGCCCCGCGCTACGATGTAGTGTCTGAAGCAGGCCCCGACCACCGCAAGAAATTCAACATCGTTGTCATCGTGGCCGGCCGGGAGGTAGGCTCCGGGATCGGTTCCTCCAAGAAAGAAGCCGAACAACACGCCGCCGCTGAGGCACTCAAACAGATCGCACACTCATAGACTCCCTCCTCCACACCGGCAAGTATCCGTGTGGATCACCAACAATTTGAAACTCCCGTCTTTCACACGCGATAGATCCTGAAGGATACCATCAATCGTCGGACAGGACTCCCGTTCGCGGACCGTCCGGTGAGACCGTAGGCTGCAACGTTTGTCTATGCGTGTGTGGATGCATCTTTAGACAAGGCGCACCCATAAACCACGAAAAGAACATTGTTGCATCTTTTTTATATTGACTTGTTTATCAAATTCTCGTTCATGGGTGCGATTTGAGCAAAGTGAATGTGTCTGATGGGTCCTCACAGCAGTCACGCTTGGAATGTCTATCGGACGAGAACTGAATCGTGAACCTTTTGTCAGGAGCGTTGGCCAATGCGCAAAGCAACCAGAAAGAAACCAACTCGTAAAGCGGCCCCCAGAAAAACCACTCGCAAAGTGGCCGCCAAGCGCAAAACCGTCAGGAAAAAGGCGGGTCGTCCCGGAGTGAAGCCGTGGAGTGCGGCTGAACTCAGCATGCTCAAGAAGGCTTACAAGACGGAGACGGCGACCGCCGTCGCCAAGAAACTGAGAAGGACGGTATCGTCAGTCAAGGCGAAGATTCGCGTCCTGGGTATTAGCAAGCCCAAGTCTGCCCGCAAGGCCGCACCGAAGCGGAAAGTCACTCGTAAGGCTGCTCCCAAGCGAAAAGTTACCCGCCGGGCCAAACCGAAGAAGGCTGTTGCTCGCAAGCCCGCTCGTAAGACCGTGGCAAAAAAGAAGACCGCCGCCAAGAGGAAACCGGCTCGCAAAAGACGCTAAAGAGATCGTCTGTAGATCTCACTTCTTTGCATTAGTACCTATGGTTGAAAAGCCCGCCTGAAGGCGGGTTTTTCTTGTTGTGCAAAGACCCTCCCGGCTAACGCTTGACAAACGAGACTGATTGTAACATATTCGCCCGACGACAAAAGACGGTCTTGCTTGAACATTTAGGAGTCCAAATGAACATAGTAGTCTTAGTGAAACAGGTGCCGGAGATAGCACTGATAAAAGTCGATGAAGCCGCGAACGAGGTGATCCTGCCGCAGGGGCCGGGTACGGTGAATCCGATGGACGAGTACGCCGTGGAGGAAGCCCTGCGCATCAAGGAGAAGAGTAACGGCAAAGTTAGTGTCATGTCGGTCGGAACCGAGCGGGTGGAATCGGCATTACGCGCCTGTCTGGCGCTCGGTGTCGATGATGCCTATTTGCTTTCCGATGACGCCTTTGTCGGTTCCGATCCGCAGGCGGTCGGATGTATCCTCGCGGCCGGTCTCAAAAAGTTGGGTGAGTACGACCTGATCCTGGCCGGCAAGCAGGCAATTGACTCCGACGCCGCCCAGGTACCTACTGTTGTGGCTGCGAAGCTCGATCTGCCGCAGGCCATGTTCGTGCGCAAGTTTGAAGCGCTCGAAAACGGTCAGGCCACTGTGCAGCGCACTACCGAGGAAGGTTACGACCTGGTGGAACTGAACCTGCCGGCGGTGGTCTCGGTGGTGAAAGAAATCAACGAACCCAGATTACCCTCTCTGAAAGGGAAGATGGGGGCCAAGAAAAAGACTATCACTACCTGGACAGCCGCCGATCTGGACATCGACGGCGCCTCTGTTGGAGCAGCCTCGCTGACTAAGACGGTCAAAGTATCGCCCCCCCCTCCGCGCCCATCCGGTGAGATGATTGAAGGCGAGACACCCGAGGAAATAGCGGGCAAGCTCTTCGATAAACTCCGAGAAAAACAAGTGATCTGATCAAAAGGCCGCCTTCGGGCGGCTTTTTTTCTGGTTATTCCGGCGTTATCAAGGAAAAACCAGGGGGCAGCCTACTGGACTGGTTGTTTATTTCAGTGCACGACGTGCCTTGACCGATCGGCAGATGTGGACATCTGCCGGGCACGGAAACACGTCACCCTGAGCGGTGTCGGTCATCTTTGATGATTATTTCATATTTGACACTCCTGTAATCCTGCCGATATATTCGATTAGATGCTTTATAGTTGCGAAAATTCAATCAGGCGCCGCTGGGCCATCCGTCTCGTGTTTTCAGTGCTGTGGCTACTGGTGGCTCTGCCGTCAGCAGGCATGGGCGCCGGCCTGATCGACTATGCCCTGAGCGACGTTCGGGTTCTGTATCTATTCGACAACGAAAGAACGATCGACTGGCCGACCCTATACTATCTTAACGACGAGTTTGCCTGCCGTATCGATCTGGTGACGCTGGAGCGACATACCCAGTTTCATGCTTCAGCGACGTCGTTGACGGAGCGTGAATTCTATGTGCATCGCTACTATGTGCCCGACGACAGCACGGCCATGGATCTGGTGACGGCCGTTCTGTTCGATGCTCGTCGTCCCGATCTGGTCATCCTCGGTCCTGCGGGAGATAACGAGGCGGTTCGTGATTTCAGGCAGTATCTGATTGACCTTCCTTCGTCTGACTCACTTCTGTTCAACATCATCAGAATTCTTGAGCACTCCGACGGTGAGACCGATAAACTCGGTCGATCAAGAACTGTGGTGCTCAACGTCCGAGAGGTGGCTCGAGGCTGCCGGGAACGCATGGATCGAGAGATACCTCGTCTGGTCGGCAGTTGCTACACCGATGAGATCGGCGTGGGGATACTATCGCACTACCGCCTGGTGTCGTCCCGATTGAGCAACTCAGAAGCAAAGAGCGATTTCCTGGGAGGTATCAAGACCAACCGTCTGGAAAGCATTATCGATAGTCTCGAGTCCGACGGTCCTCGCAAGAGCACCCTGTTGAAACAGGCGGGACAGTTTCTCCATGATTTCACTGCTGCCGGAGCAACCGACGGTGCGGATCGCGTTGATCTGCTTGTAAATGGTTACCGGGCGGTGCAAGACCTCACTGCGGCGGCCGGGCATTCCACCGCCGACGTGCTTGGCGCTTATCTCCAACGAACCTTGTATCGAGCCGAACGCGCCGCCCTGGACGCGGTCGGCCTCAGTTGGGAAGGACGGATATCCCTGCGCGACTCGCCGCACGGCCCGAAAGCCAAGGTGGTGATGGCCGTCTCGGTCGATGGCCCCAGCGACGTCACTCTGAGCTCGGTCGAGTTTCAACCGCCGGGTAAAACCGCACCGGTAATACTCGACAGCGTGCCGCGTACAATCGCTCCGCACCAGTCGTATGTACGACAGTACCTGGTCGACATTGATCCTGTCCAGCTCGAGAGCAACCAGGCGGACTCGCTGACGTTCACTACCGTCATTCATTACGCTCGTACGCCGCTCAGACTTTCACATTGTCTGCCGTTGAGGGAGATGCCGAATCTCAGAGTGCGGTTCGATCCCGACTATTTTTTCGTGCCGCCGGTGGCGCAGCTTGATGTCGACCGAATCGTAGCCTCCATGGCCTGGAATGTTGTCATAACGAAACCTCCCGACCTATCCGGCAACGTACACATAAGGCTGGAGGCTCCTCGCGGCGTGTTCGCCGGCGCCTATCGCACAGACCTCTCATTGGATAAAGGCGCCATTCGTCGCACGGTGCGCATCCCGTTCAGTGTCTCCAATCTTCTCGAACAGGGCATCCACTTCCCAACGGTTTCGCTGGTGATCGACGGTCAGGTGGTGGCCGCCGACACCGGACAGATGCGTATTGCCTCCTGCGGCATCAGTGAAGCTCGTACTGTTGCCTTCCTGCCCGATTCCACCGGATGGCTCGAGGATTGCCTCGGCATGACCAACGCCGCTATCCGGCCGTTGACACGGCGCGGCCTGATGACCGCGAACCTGTCCGCCTACAAAGTAATCCTGATCGGCTCGGGCGCTGCGCAGATTTACCGCGAGTTGCCGGACGCTCGCGACCGCCTGGAGGACTATGTCCGTCAGGGTGGCTCGCTGGTGACCTTCGGTCAGGACTATCGCTGGCCCAGGGACGTCTTGCCGTTTATGTTAGTGCCGTCTCTGGAGCAAGTAGGCGGATCGGACATTACTGTTGCTATTCCGGAGGCTCGGATTCTCAGCAAGCCGCACAAGATTTCAATCGACGGTCTGATCCGGGGCTTCGGTCACAGACGCGAAGTGGCGGCGGCCGTGGTCGCACCGTCGGAGAAGGTGCTGACTACTCCGAGCGGAGCGGTGCTTTTGTCGGTGTCACGGCTCGGTGAGGGTCAGTTCATCTACTGCGGTTTGCCGTTGTTCGAAATGGTCTCACAGTTGAACCTGCAGGCAATACACCTTTTGGCCAATATCCTGAACTACTGAACAGCTTTTGTGTTATAATGATTCTCGAAGAGAGAGGCAGACTCGCTTAGTATGGACAGTAGCTTGTGAACGCAGACAAACAACCCCACCCTCCCGGCCCGTTTTACACCATCACCAAGTACCTGAGGCGTTACCGGGGTTACCTGATCGCCGGCGGCGTTTGTATCGTTTGCAGCAACCTGCTGATCCTCGTCCTGCCCTATATCACGAAAATCATTTTTGACCTCCTGGAAAGCAAGGGGAGCGACAGCGAACGTCTGCACTGGGTGCTCGCCATGGTCGGACTGGCCATCCTGTCCGGTCTTTTTCGGTTTCTGACACGGCGCACCGTCATTTGGACGTCGCGTCGGGTCGAGTGCGATCTGCGCGGCGAGATCTTCAGACACCTGTTGACGCTGTCCCCGTCCTTCTATGACCGCACCCGCACCGGCGACCTCATGGCCAGGCTGACCAACGATCTGGAAGCTATCCGTATGATGGTTGGTCCCGGCATAATGCACTTCAGCAGCACGCTGGTAACTTTTGTCGTAGCGCTGGCCTTCATGGTGTATCTTTCTCCTCGACTCACCATCTACGCCCTGGGGCCGATGCTGCTCTTTCCGCTCTTGGCCAACCGAGTGGGAAACATGGTGCACCGTCGCGCCATGAAGATACAGGAACATGTTTCGGTGTTGACGGCAGCCGTGCAGGAGAATATCGCCGGCGTACGAGTGATCAAATCATTTCGCCAGGAGGATAACGAGGTCGAACACTTCAGATCCCTTTCGCAAAAGTACCTCGGACTCAACATGGATCTGGCTCGGCTGTACGCCATGATGGTTCCGCTTCTGATGACGCTGGCCTCCCTGTTGACACTGATCGCCCTTTACTTCGGCGGCCTTGAGGTCATGAGCGGGGCCGTTCCCCTAGGCACGCTGGTGGCGTTTTTCGCCTACCTGTCGATGCTTATCTGGCCAGCGGTGGCCCTGGGTTGGGTCGTCTCGCTCTATCAACGTGGCAAAGCGTCGCTGGAACGCGTCAACCGCATACTCGAAACTAAGCCCACCGTCCGCGATGAGGCCGGCAAACTGCACGCCGGCGAAATGCGCGGGCGGATCGAGTTTTCATCCCTTTGTTTTAGTTACAACGGTACCGAAGTACTCAAGGGGATCAACCTCACTATCGAACCGGGCCAGACAATCGGCTTGGTGGGGCGCACCGGCTCCGGCAAAACAACCCTGGTGTCGCTGCTGGGCCGAATGTATCCGGTCCCGCGCGATCAGTTGTTCGTCGACGGCGTCGACATCAATGACTGGGAACTCTCGGCGCTGCGTCGGCAGATAAGTTACGCCACCCAGGAGCCGTTCCTGTTTTCGGCGAGTATCGGTGACAATATCCGCTTCGGGGCTGACAGCGCCACCGATGAAACGATTGAAACAGCCGCGACGATAGCCGCTCTTACCCAGGACGTCCGTACTTTTCCCGACGGCTTCGGCACCATGATCGGAGAGCGCGGTATCACTCTCTCCGGTGGCCAGAAACAGCGCACGGCCATCGCGCGCGCCATCGTTGCTGCACCGGCCGTGCTGGTGCTCGACGACGCCACCTCCTCGGTCGACACTGAGACCGAGGCGGAAATCAACCGGAGTCTGGCCACTGTCCTCAAGGGTCGCACCTCGATTATCATCTCGCACCGCATCTCATCGGTGAAACAAGCCGACCGCATCCTCTATCTGAAGGACGGTCGAATCATTGAGCAAGGCAGCCATGACGAACTAGTGCGATTGGGTGGTCACTACGCCGATCTACACCGTTCACAATTGCTGGCGGAGCAACTGGACAAGTTATGAGCAACGGCAACAACTACCACGAGGAAGAAGTGCTGGGCAAGGCGTACGACGCGCGGCTCATGAAGCGACTGCTCACCTACATTCGGCCCTACCGACGGTGGTTACTACTGGCCGTTGTCTTTTTGCTTCTGGGTTCCTTGTTTCAGATATCTTTTGCTTTTATCACTCAGATTGCCATCGACGAGTATATCGGCAGCGGGGACCAAGCGGGTCTGTTGCAGATGGCGCTGATTTTCCTGGTGGCCGTCATCCTCGCTTCCGGCGCCGCCTATGCACAACTCTACATCACGCAATGGCTGGGACAAAAGGTGCTACACGATATAAGAATGCAGGTTTTCGCGCACCTTCAAAAACTACGAGTTAGTTATTTCGACAAGAACCCGGTGGGTCGACTGGTAACTCGCGTGACCAGCGATGTCAACGTGCTCAACGAGATGTTCTCATCCGGCGTCGTGGCCGTTATCGGTGACCTGTTCATGCTGGCCCTGATTGTCGGCGCTCTCCTCTACTACAACTGGAAACTGGCCCTGATAACTTTCGTTGTGCTCCCGCTCCTGGTCCTGGCGACCTTCCTGTTTCGCGCCAAGGTGCGACGCATCTATCGCGAGGTGCGCACCAGGGTGGCCCGGTTGAACGCATTCGTGCAGGAACACATCACCGGCATCAGACTGCTGCAACTGTTCGTGAGAGAGAATCGCACCTTTGATGAGTTCAACGATATCAATCGGGATTTACGGTCAGTACATTTTCGCGGTATCTATTATTACGCCATCTTCTTCCCGACTGTGGAAATCATCGGGGCCTTGTCGCTGGCCCTGCTGCTCTATTATGGTGGCGTACAAATCAACGAAGCCACCCTGACCTTCGGAGAGTTAGTAGCCTTCATCCATCTGGTCGAACGATTTTATCGACCCATTCGCGATCTCTCCGAGAAGTACAACATTTTGCAGGCATCAATGGCCTCGTCCGAGCGCATTTTCGCGCTTCTGGATACGGTGCCGGCCGACGGCGGCGGTGATGGCAGCCGTTCGCGTAGTTTCAAGGGACGCCTCTCACTGGAGAAAGTCTGGTTTGCCTACAAGTCTGACGAGTGGGTGCTCAAGGATGTATCTTTCACTGTTGAACCGGGCGAAAAAGTCGCGCTAGTGGGCGCCACGGGGGCGGGCAAGACCTCGCTGGTGTCGCTACTGTACCGGTTCTATGATTACCAACGCGGTTCGATGAGACTCGACGGAGCCGAACTCACCGACTGGTCACGGGGGCGCCTGCGTTCGCATCTTGGTCTGGTTTTGCAGGATGTCTTCATGTTCACCGGTGACTACGCCAGCAACATCAGGCTGCGTGACCAGAATATCTCCGATGACGACGTGAAGCGCGCCCTTCATCGGGTCGGCTTCGATCGCTTCCTTGAAACTCTTCCGGATGGTATCCACACCGAGGTTCAGGAGCGCGGAGCCACGCTGTCGACCGGTCAGAAACAACTGCTGTCGTTTGCTCGTGCCCTTGCTTTCGATCCGGACATTTTGATTCTTGACGAAGCGACCAGTTCCGTAGATACTGAAACCGAGTTGCTGATTCAAAAAGCGCTCGATGAGTTACTGAAGGGCCGGACGTCAATCGTGATCGCGCACCGGCTGTCCACGATTGAAAAAGCCGACAAGATCGTCGTGCTGCATCATGGCGAAGTCCGCGAGATCGGTACTCACAATGAGTTGATTCAGCAGCAAGGTATCTATCAGACGTTATACCGGATGCAATACCAGAAGCCGGCCGGGCAGGAACCGTCACCGGCGGCCGGAAGTAAGTGAACATGCCACCAACGCGCAAGGACATAAGAGAACTCATTGATTTCGGCGCGCACCTGGCCCGCGAGGCCGGCGCTGTGCTCAAGCGTGGATTCAACCAGAGAATATCCGTTACCTACAAGGGTCGCATTGATCCGGTGACGCAGTTCGATCTCAAAGCCGAAAAGTTGATTACATCACGAATTGACAAACGCTACCCGGATCATGCTATTCTGGCCGAAGAGGGCACGGCTCGGGTGTCAGCCTCACCGTATCGTTGGGTGATCGACCCCCTCGACGGCACCGTCAATTTCGCTCACGGTTTTCCGGTGTACTGCGTCTCTATCGCTGTTGAGTACAATGAACAGGCTATCGGGGCGGCTGTCTACGATCCGGAACGCGATGAGATGTTCACCGCCGGGTTGGGGCTCAGCAGCCGTCTGAACGGACACAAGATCCACGTGTCCGACGAAGGTCGACTGGATCGTTCTCTTTTGGCTACCGGTTTTTCGTACAGTGTCCACACCGACCGCAAGAACAACCTCGGCCTGTTCGCCCGCATGGTCAAGAAGGCGCAGGCTGTCAGGCGTCCCGGTTCGGCGGCCATTGACCTTTGCTGGCTGGCCTGCGGACGGATCGATGGCTTCTGGGAGTTATATTTGCATCCCTGGGACACGGCGGCGGCCAAGCTGATCGTCGAAGAAGCGGGCGGCCGGGTTACGCGCTTGTCGGGAGCGCCGTTCTCGATTTCCGACAAGGATATTCTCGCCTCCAACGGCCGCATCCACCGCGTCATGCAAAGAGTGTTGACCGGGAAGTAAGAACGTCCGTATTTTGCGCGCCAATTCCGAAGGGAGCGTTTGTATTTGGTCGCTTTGTGTATTATTCTATTGTGATAGCAATATGCGAATGTGTCCAGGAACAAGAACGGGATGAACATGCCCAAACAGACCCTTATCAAATCCACTTCCGGTATCCGAGGTATTGTCGGCGCCGGACTTGACCCGCTCATAGCAACAGCCTATGGCGCAGCCTTCGGTACTATGCTGAAAAACGGCAGGGTGGTAATCGGGCGCGACAGTCGCCCTACCGGCGAGATGTTCACCCATGCCGTCGTTGCCGGGCTGATGTCGGTTGGGATCGATGTCATCGAAATCGGTATCGTCCCCACCCCGACGGTGGAAATCGCCGTGAAAAAGCTGAAGGCTGCTGGCGGCATCTGTATCACGGCCTCGCACAACCCAGCGCCATGGAATGCTCTGAAATTCTTCAATCACCTGGGCGAGTTTATCACTCTATCGCAGTACAAAAAGCTCGATCGTATCTTCAACGCCGGCAAGTTCACCTACCGGCCAGCCGGTGAAGCGGGTACTATCTACCAGCAGCGCCACTGGATCGACGAGCATGTTCGTATGACCCTTAAAGCCAAGGCGGTCAGTCGATCATCGGTCAGGAAACGACGTTTCAAGATAGTGGTTGACGCCATCAACGGCGCCGGCTCGACAGCCCTTCCGCAGCTACTCCGCGCCCTGGGAGTCTCGGTCATCGAGATCAACTGCAAAGGTGACGGTAACTTCGTCCATGAACCGGAACCAATCCCTGCCAACCTGACCCAATTGAGCAAGACGGTACGACGACACCGGGCCGACCTGGGGATGGCTTGCGATCCCGACGCCGACCGGTTGGCGCTGGTGGATGAAAAGGGCCGCCCTATCGGTGAGGAACTTACGCTGACCATTGCCGTTGAGCAGGTGCTGTCGAAGATTTCGGGACCGACCGTTATCAATTTGTCGACCTCGAAAGTGACCGCCGATGTCGCTGCGGCTATGGGTTCAAAAGTGCACTACGCCAAAGTCGGCGAGGCCAACGTGGTAGAAACGATGCACCGTCGGCGTGCCGTCATTGGCGGTGAGGGAAACGGCGGCGTCATCTATCCGAGTTTTCATGCCGGGCGGGACGCCCTGATTGCGGCCGCTCTGGTGCTGTCGCATCTGGCCGCAGAAAAGAAAGGTCTGTCAGGCCTGGTGGAAACTTTGCCGACATACTATACTATAAAGTCAAAAGCCCGGCTGCCCATCGATTTCAAACAGCGCTTGAGCCGATTTGAGAAAAGAATCGCGAGCGGGTTAATTGGGCAGTCGTGTCTGGACAGGCGGGATGGACTCCGTTTCGATTTCGATCGAGGCTGGTTACAGATTCGATCATCGAACACCGAGCCGATTATCAGGCTCATCGTTGAGACTGATGATCTGACACTGAGCCGAACTTTGTCGAAGCAGGTTATCGGACACTTTAAGTAACGCGAGGAAGATCGTATGTGCGGAATCGTTGGATATGTCGGACACCAGCAGGCCATGCCTATCCTGATAAAAGGTCTGAAGCGACTGGAATACCGCGGCTACGACTCAGCCGGCATTGCTTTGATGACCAAGGCCGGACTAACGGTGGCCAAAGAGGCCGGCAAGATAGCTTGTCTTGAAGAAGTCCTCGGCGACGTCGACTGCGACAGCACACAGGGGATAGCTCACACGCGCTGGGCTACCCACGGCGAACCGACTCAACTCAACGCCCATCCGCACACCGATGCCGATCGTGAAATCGCGCTGGTGCACAACGGCATCATCGAAAACTACCGAACCCTGAAGGAGTTCCTCGTCCGCCACGGCTACGTGATGCAGACCGATACCGACACTGAGATTCTCGTACACTTAATCCGCTTCAACTACGATGGTGACCTGACCGCCGCTGTTCGTGCCACCCTCAGCCAGGTCGAGGGCACCTATGGCATTGCCGTGGTGTCATCTCTGCATCCGAGGACGATAGTCGCGGCTCGTATGGGCTCACCTCTGGTGCTCGGCCGAGGCGATGGGGAAAACTTCGTTGCCTCCGATGTCTCAGCGATGCTCGAACACACCAACAAAGTCGTATACCTGACCGACGGCGAGATCGCTACCGTAACCGACAGCGATTTTGAAGTGACGACCATTCAAAATGTCAAAATAGATCACCCGGTTGAAGAAGTAGGTTGGACTCTCGATCAGATTGAAAAAGAAGGCTACGATCATTTCATGCTCAAGGAGATCCATGAGCAGGAACGCACCTTACCCAACGCCTTCCGAGGACGCCTCAACTGGGAAGAGGGCATGCCACGGCTCAACGGACTCAACCTGCAG